>NZ_JBHLSV010000012.1:0-113387 GCF_042434575.1 Brachybacterium hainanense | reverse complement strand
CGGGGCAGGGGCGCGGCGGCGTCCGCGGCGTCGCGGGCGGCCCTCCTCCTGCCTCGCCCGTCCGGCGGAGGGCCCGGAGGCCGGGAGCTCGCCTCCCCCGGCGCGCGGCGCATCGGCCGCGAAGGCCTGCTCGGCGAAGTCCTCGGGATCGTGGGGGACGGCGGCGAAGGTGTCGGTCGCGAACTCATCGGCCGCGAAGGCCTCGCGGGGAGCAGCGGAGGGACCGGTGGCGGGCGCGTCGACGGGAGCGTCGTCCTCATCGGCCGCGAGCGCGACGTAGCCGCCGGCCTCCTCGTCGCGCACCACGTGCCCGCCGACCATCTCGACCACGCGCTTGCGCATGCGGTCCACGGCGCTGCGGTCGTGGGTGGCCATGACCACGGTCGTGCCTCGTTCGTTGATCTGAGCGAGCAGGTCGAGGATGCCCTCGGCCGTGGTCGGATCCAGGTTGCCGGTCGGCTCGTCCGCGAGCAGGATCGAGGGCCGGTTCACGTAGGCGCGGGCGATCGCCACGCGCTGCTGCTCGCCGCCGGACAGCTCGTGCGGCAGGCGCCGCCCCTTGTCGGCGAGGCCCACCATCTCGAGCATCTCCGGGACGAGGCGGCGCACCACCTTGCGGGGCGTGCCGATCACAGCGAGCGCGAACTCGATGTTCTGGTAGGCCGTC
The DNA here is from genome assembly GCF_042434575.1 of Brachybacterium hainanense. NCBI lineage: Bacteria > Bacillati > Actinomycetota > Actinomycetes > Micrococcales > Dermabacteraceae > Brachybacterium > Brachybacterium hainanense. Next base: position 112,720 of record NZ_JBHLSV010000012.1, on the reverse strand, counting down.
TTCGAGGGCAGCAGGCGGAAGTCCTGGAAGACCATGCCGATGTCGCGGCGCAGGGTGGGCACCCGCCAGGACGGGATGCGCGCGAGATCCTTCCCCGCGACGTACACGTTGCCGCGCGTCGGCGACGTCTCCTTGAGCACGAGACGCATGAGCGTGGACTTGCCGGAGCCGGAGGCGCCGACGAGGAACACGAACTCCCCCCGCGAGAACTCGATCGTGAGGTCCTCGAGCGCGGGGGCGTGGCCGCGCTGGTACGTCTTGGTGACGTTGTCGAATCGGATCACTGCTGCCTACAGGTCGGTGGGACGGACGGGTCCAGCGTAGGCAGGGCGGGGCGGCGCTGACGATGGCCACGCCCACCTGCCCGGGTCAAGGTTCGGTCAAAGCTCCCCGCAGCGACCAGGGCGGCGGCGCCTGTCCGGCCTGCTCAGCCCGCCTCGCGCTGCTGGGCGACGCGCCAGCGGATGCCCGCCTCGATGAGCGCGTCGATGTCGCCGTCGAAGACGGCCTGCGGATTGCCCTCGGTGTGCTCCGTGCGCAGGTCCTTGACCATCTGATACGGGTTCAGCACGTAGGAGCGCATCTGATCTCCCCAGGACGCCTTCACATCGCCCGCGAGCTCCTTGCGCTCCGCGGCCTCCTCGGCCTTCTTCAGCAGCAGCAGGCGCGACTGCATGACGCGCAGGGCCGCGGCACGGTTCTGGATCTGCGACTTCTCGTCCTGCATCGAGACGACGATGCCGGTCGGGAGGTGGGTCATGCGCACCGCGGAGTCGGTCGTGTTCACGCTCTGCCCGCCGGGGCCCGAGGAGCGGAACACATCCACCTTCAGATCGTTCTCGTCGATGTCGACGTGGTCGGTCGACTCGATCAGCGGGATGACCTCGACCGCGGCGAAGCTGGTCTGGCGGCGGCCCTGGTTGTCGAAGGGGCTGATGCGCACCAGACGGTGGGTGCCGCCCTCGACGGACAGGTTGCCGTAGGCGTAGGGCGCGGAGACCTCGAAGGTCACCGACTTCAGCCCGGCCTCCTCCGCATAGGAGGTGTCCATCACCTTGGTCGGGTAGCCCTTGCGCTCGGCCCAGCGCAGGTACATGCGCAGCAGCATCTCCGCGAAGTCGGCGGCGTCCACGCCTCCGGCACCCGCGCGGATGGTGATCACGGCGTTGCGCTCGTCGTACTCGCCCGAGAGCAGGGTCCGCACCTCGAGCTCGTCGAGGGCCTTGCGGATCGCGGCGAACTCCGACTCGGCCTCGTGGAGGGTGTCCTCGTCCGACTCCTCCGCGGCGAGCTCGACCATCACCTCGAGATCGTCGATGCGGCTGGTCAGATCGTCGATCCGGCGGCGCTCGGACTGGGCGTGGGAGAGGGCGGAGGACACGCGCTGGGCGTTCTCGACGTCGTCCCACAGGTCGGGCGCGGCGGCCTGCTCCTCGAGCTCGGCGATCTTCGCGGTCAGGGCATCGAGATCGGTCACCTTCGCGATCGACGTGAGGGTCGAGCGGAGGTGCGGGATCTCTTCGGAGAAGTCGACGGTAGCCACGAGGCACGATTCTACGGCAGATGCGATCCGCGTCGCCCGGAACGCTGCCGGGGCACGGGCTGCGGCCCTGCGGGTGCCGGGCGGTGGCGTCGGGCACCGGGCGGTACAGAGCAGCGGCGGATGCGAGCCCACGGATGCGGGCGCGGGCGGCACCGGCGCCGTCGGAAGCCGCCGGGGCGAGCGGGGTCAGGCCGGCGGCCGCGCCGCGTGCGCCCCGATCTCCGCGCCGATCTGCTCGAGGAGCTCGGGGCCGCGGGCGATCGCCTCCGCGAGGTCGGCGCTGCGGCTCAGCAGGTCGTAGGTGCGGCCGATGCCCGCCTCCGCGAGCTGTGCGGGTGCGAGGGTCACGGCTCCCGCGACGGCGAGGACCTCCGCCCCGGCGGCGCGGGCGCGGCGGGCGACCTCCGCCGGCCCCTTGCCCTGGAGAGTCTGGGCATCGAGCTTCCCCTCGCCGATCACGACCGCGTCCGCGCGCACGAGGGCCTCGTCGAAGCCGAGCAGGTCGAGCACGGCGTCGGCCCCGGCCTCGAAGGAGGCGCCGAGGGCGTAGAGCGCGAAGCCGGTCCCTCCCGCGGCCCCGGCTCCCGGTCGGCGGGCGAGGAGGCCGGAGGGGTCGAGGATCTCTCCCGCGTGTGCGAGGACTGCGTCGACCTCCGGGATCCGCGCCGCGGCGAGCCCCTTCTGCGGGCCGTAGACCGCGGCGGCGCCCTCAGGGCCGGTCAGCGGATTGGTGACATCGCAGGCGGCGACGAGCTCCACCCCCTCGAGCGCGGCCCGCGCGGGGGTGAGATCGGCGCTCGCGAGGGTCGCCAGTCCCGCCGCTCCCGGGGCGATGTCGGCTCCGTCCGTGTCCAGCAGCCGCGCTCCGAGCGCGGCGAGCACCCCGGCGCCCGCATCCGTGCTCGAGCTGCCGCCGATGCCGACCAGGATCCGCCGTGCGCCCGCGTCCCGTGCGGCGAGGATCAGCTCTCCGAGCCCGGCCGTGGAGGCGCGGTCGTGGGCGAGCCGGCCGCCTGGCAGGACTCGCAGGCCGGAGGCTTCGGCGAGCTCGAGCACGGCATCCGGGCCGCGCAGCGCCCAGCGGGCCCGCACCCCCTCTCCCGTGGGCCCCTCGACCTCGCTGATCCGCTCCTCGAAGCCGGCGCTGAGCGCCGCCTCCACCGTGCCGTCCCCGCCGTCGGCGATCGGGCAGCGCAGCACCCGGGTGTCCCGGGCGGTGGAGGCGATGCCCCTCTCGAGGGCGTCGCAGACCTCGGCGGCCGTGAGCGTGCCCTTGAACTTGTCGGGGGCGAGCAGGATCGTGCGGGGGGCGGTCATCGCCTGGGCCTCTCCGGTGGATGGTGCATGCCTGTGCCGGGAGGATATCCGCCCGGCCGCGCGGAGAGCCCGCCTGTTCACCGCGCACGGGCTGACCCCTCTGTGGCGAGCGGGATCGACACACCTGCTCCGCGGGTGAACCAGCCGATCAGAGGCGGGTCGACCGTCGCTGCGAGGGTCACCTCGACCGTGCCGTCCGCCATCGTGCCCACGGCAGCGACACGCACGTCCCGCAGCCGGGTCGAGGACAGCGGGTACGCGGAGAGGAAGCTCTCCGCCTCCCGCCGGGCCTCCACCTCGGTGAGCACCCGCGGCCCGCCCTGCCCGTCGCCGGCGTAGATCGCCCGCGGGTCGATCGCCTGGGACGCGGCGAGTGCCGCCCCGTCGGCGGCGTCCTGCAGCGAGGCCCTCTCGAGGTGCACGCCGGTGACGGCGACCCCGAGGGCGGCGATCATGAGGATCACGACGAGCACCCCGGTGATCAGGATCGTCAGGGTCCCCCGGTCGGAGGTCAGGGCGCTCCGCAGGCGGGCCCGCATCAGCCGCCCGCCCGATAGCGGTCCACGGGAACGGCGTGCTCACCCCGGACGGTCACGATCCCGCCCTCGCCCAGCAGCGGCCCCAGGCCCGGGACCTGCACGGGCACGTCGACATGGGCGGTGACGGTCCCGCCGGGGCTCGCGCACGGATCGGCGGTGCAGCTGATCTCGAGCACACCACGGGCGGGGATCCCGAAGTCCTCGAGCACGAGGTGCGCCCGCTGATCGCTGAGCCGTGCAGCCGCGCGGGGATCGGCATCGGAGGCATGGATGCGGGCGGCGTCCCGGGCGATCGCATCGGCCGCGAAGACGGCGCCCTGCACGGAGCCGAGGGTGAGGACCAGGTACAGCGAGGGCAGCAGGAGGGCGAGGGCGAGGACCACGAACTCGACGATCGCGCTTCCCTCCTCGCCCCGGGAGGACCGCATCCCCGAGGGCAGGCACGCCGCCCGGTGCCGCCCCCGGAGCCGGTGCCGGGACGCGCCTCGCAGCCGATGCCCGCTCACCATCGATCCTCGGCGATCGCCCGACCGTCCACGGTCATGGCGCCGGCGGGCCCATACAGCCCCACCAGCGGGAACGTCGCGCTCACCTGAACATCGATCATGCCGTCCGGGGCCTGGGACGCTGTCACCCGGGCATCGATCCCCCGGCCCAGCCGCTGGGAGATCAGCATCCGGGTGCGGTCGGCCCCGTCCTCGGGGGTGTTGCCGACGAGCGAGGCATGATGGGCGCCCTGCACGCTCGCATCGATCAGCGTGTTGCGCGTGTGGAGGATGACCGCTCCCTGGATGACGGCGAGCGCGATCACGACGATGAGCACCGCGAGCAGAGGGAACTCGGCGACCGCCGAGCCCTCCTCCCGCTGCAGCGCCGCGGCGACCCCGCCGCGATGCCGGTGGCGGACGCCGCGTCGAAGCGCGGACCTGCCTCGGTCCGCAGACCTTCTCACCGGCATCGGGTCGCCGGAGACCTCTCCCATGTCACTCGCCGGTGCCGCCGAGGAACGGCTTCATCGAGTTCTGGAAGATCGCGACCAGCTGATCGGCGGCGACCGCCCACAGCGCGACGACGATCGCCGCGGTCATGAGGGTGATGAGCACCCAGCCGGGGACATCGCCGCGATCCTCCTGCAGACGGCGGGCGGCGCGGCGCAGTGCACGGCGGCCGCCTCCGAGGGCCGCGGCGCACCTCCGGGCGAGAGGACCGCTGCGAGCGGGACCGTGGGAGCGGGGCGTGGTGGTCATGAGGAACCTCCGAGGAGATGGGGGGTGAGGCGGGGACAGGCCGGATCGGGGTGATATCGGGAGCGGCGAGGTCGCAGCGGCTGGACGCCACACGCCCGGAGGCCGCTGACGGGGCACGGGAGGTCCGCGGCGCGGCGGGACGACGGCGCTCACAGCGAGATCTCCAGAACCGCGAGACCGGGGAAGATCGCGAACACGATCACCAGCGGCAGGACGAAGAAGACGACCGGGACGAGCATGAAGATCTCCCGACGGCCGGCGGCTTCGAGGAGGTCCCGCTTCGAGGTCTCCCGGGCGTCCTGTGCCTGGGCGCGCAACACCTCTGCGAGCGGGGTCCCGCGCTCGATCGCGACCGCGACGCCCTCGCCGAATCTGCCGAGCGAGTCCAGCGGGGTGCGCGTGCCGAGCCCGGCGAGGGCCTCCGACACCGTGGCACCGGCCCGGATCTCCGCGACGGTAGCGGCGAACTCCTCCGGGAGCGCGCCCGTGGACGAGGTGGCGACCCGCTCCATCGCCGCGACCGGGCTCTCCCCGGCGGCGACGGCGAGAGCGAGGAGGTCGGCGACCGTGGGGAACTCGCGGGCCATCCTCGCGGCGCGGCGCCGCACCGCGAACCCCAGGAGGTAGTCGCGCATCAGCACTCCGCCGAGAGCGCCCAGGGCGATGATCAGAAGACCCAGCAGCGGGCTCGCCCCGCGCAGCGTGACGGCGAGGACTGCGAGGACGCCTCCGAGGACCATGCCGAGCAGGCCCAGGACGACCTGCTCGAGCCGGAAGGTGTCCGCGGAGGTGGTCCGGCCCGCGAGCTGCAGCCGTCTCTCGAGCTGCTCGGGACCGCCGGTGATCCGCTCGAGGATTCCGATGACACGGCCGACCACGGGGCCCAGCAGATGCTGGATCATCTCCCAGCGCCGACCGCCGCGCTGCTTCGGGGCGAGCAGGGCGCTCTGACGGTCCCGACGCAGATAGGGGTCGATCCTCTCGGCGAGCCGACGGGGTCGCCACAGAGGGCTCCCGTAGACGACCAGCAGCAGCCCGATCCCGGCGAGCAGGCCGAGCCCGGCCCCGAGGACGCCCGGCGGGACGACGCTCATCGCAGCACCCTCTCGTCCTGGGGCAACCGTGCGATGCGCAGCATCACCCGGTAGGCGAGCAGCGAGACCGCGGCACCGATGAGGATCATGAGCAGGCCTTCCCGGGAGTCGTAGGCCTGGGCGGCCTGCGGCCGGGTGGACATGAGCGCGAGCACGAGCCAGGGCGCCGCGAGCGCGAGCCGAGCGGCGTTGACGGTCCAGGACTGGCGGGCCTCGAGCTCTGCACGGGTGCGCGCGTCCTCCCGCAGGAAGGAGGAGAGCGTGCGCAGCAGGACGCCGAGGTCGGTGCCCCCGACGTCGCGGGTGATGCGCAGCGCCTCGACGATCCGGTCGCCGACAGGGTCCGCCAGGCGGATCTTGAGCCGGTCCAGACAGCTGCCGAAATCACCGCTCGCCTGGTAGTCGCGGGCGAACTCCACGAAGGCGGGACGCAGGGGCTCCGGGCCTCGCTGCCCGACCTGGACGAGCGCCTCCGGCAGCGACATGCCGGCCCGCACCGCGGAGTTGATGTGGTCGACGACCTCGGGCCATACCTCGCGGAGCTCCGTCCGCCTCCGCCGCGCGGCGGCTCGGAGCAGGATCGTCGGCAGGATCGCGGTGCCGATCGACATCGCGGCCGAGGGCACGAGCGCGGAGGAGATCGACCAGAGGGTCACGAAGACGACGAGCGCCGCCCCGGCGCTGAGCGCGGGCACGGCGGCCGGCGGCACGGTGCCCAGACCGATCTGGACGAGATCGTCGCGGGTGCGTTCGCGCCAGCTCCCGAGTCGGCCATCGGCGCGGGACGGGCGGGATTCCGCATCCCAGCAGGCACGCCAGATCAGCAGGAGCCCGAGGCCCAGGAGCAGCCCGAGCAGAGCTCCCTGGATCATGCGGCGGCCCTGCCGAGGAGGCGTGCGAGATCCGCGCCCACACGTGCGAAGCGCTCGGGATGAGGCGGGAACCCGTCCCCGCGCACGAGCTGGCCGTCCTGCTGGTGGAAGAGGTCGGAGATCTCGATGACGTCGCTCTCCACCCGGCCGGGAAGCGCCGCGATCTCTCGCACGCAGCGTCTTCCGTCCGGCCGGATGTCGAGATGGACCACGAGGTCGATGCAGCTCGCGACGGTCGGGACGACGAAGCGGCTCGAGACGTTCTCCCCGGCGAGGAGCGGAAGGGTGCACAGCTTCGTCACCGCGTCTCGTGCCGAGTTCGCATGCACGGATGCCATCCCCGGCAGGCCGCTGTTGAGGGCGATGAGCATGTCCAGCGACTCCGCCTCGCGGACCTCGCCGACGATGATCCGGCTGGGGCGCATCCGCAGGGACTCCTTGACGAGGTCGCGCAGGGTGATCCGCCCGCTCCCCTCGAGGTTCGCTTGCCGGGTCTGCAGACCGACCACGTCGCGCAGGTGCAGGTCCAGCTCGAAGACCTCCTCCACGGTGACGACCCGCTCGCGGGATCCGATCGAGGAGGCCAGACAGTTCAGCATGGTCGTCTTCCCGGCGCCGACCGCCCCGGAGACGATGATGTTGAGGCCGGCGGCGACCGCGGCGTCCAGCAGACCGGCGGCCTGGCTGCTGAGGGAGCCGAGCTCGACGAGGTCCTCGAGGCGGTGGGCCCTCGCGATGAACTTGCGGATGTTCACGCTCCAGTGCCGCCGGGTCACGCTCGGGATCACGACATGCAGACGGCTGCCGTCGGACAGGAGCGCGTCGACGAAGGGAGAGCTGAGGTCCAGCCGCCGGCCCGAGGTGACGAGCATGCGCTCGACGATGCCGCGCATCTCCTGCTCGTCGACGAGCACCGAGGTGAGCTCGCTGCGTCCGTTCCGGGCCACGAAGAGCTGTCCGGGCTCATAGCCTTCTTAACCACTCCTGGTATGATGAATCCATGAGCGAGCCAGTCCATGCAGCGATCTACGTGCGGATCTCGCGCGACTCCGAGGCCCTCGGCCTGGGCGTGAAGCGCCAGGAGAAGGACTGCCGCAAGCTCGCCGAGGACAAGCACTGGGTCGTGGCCGACGAGGACGTGTACATCGACAACGACGTCTCCGCATCGAAGCGGCGCGCCCGGCCCCGTTACGAGGCGATGATGAAGGCCGTCGCGTCCGGGCGGGTGCAGGCGATCGTCGTCTGGGACGTGGACCGCCTGACGCGCAAGCCCCGCGAGCTCGAGGACTGGATCGACTACGCGGACGATCTTGGGCTGGAGCTCGCCAGCTGCGGCGGCGAGATCGACCTGGCCACTCCCCAGGGGCGAGCGATGGCGAGGATGAAGGGCACCTTCGCCCGCCTCGAGGCCGAGACGATCGGCAAGCGGCAGCGGGCCAAGCACCGGGAGATGGCCGAGGCGGGGAGGTACGTCGGTCCCCGCCCGTTCGGCTATCGCTTCGCCACGGACTCCGACGGCCGCGTGCTCACCGGTGCCGCGCAGCGCCTGGTCGTCGACGACGCCGAGGCCGCAGTCATCCGCGAGTGCGTCCAGCGCGTCCTCGAGGGCCAGGCGCTGTGGACGATCATGAAGGACCTCAACCGCCGCGGGATCACCACGGCGACTGGCCACGAGTGGAGGTCCCAGCCCCTCCGGCGGATGCTCCTGCGCTGGACGCACGCCGGCTACCGCAAGCACCAGGAGTTCAAGGACGAGCGCTGGGTGGGCCCCGTGCACCTCCACGAGGCGGACTGGGAGGCGATCATCGACCGCGAGACCCACGAGCGCGTCGTCGCCAAGCTCACCGACCCCGGTCGCGTCTCGAACCGCGGCGACACCAGCCTGAAGTACCTGCTCACCTGGATCGCCGAGTGCGGCGTCTGCGAGCGGCCGCTCGTCGGCGCATCGCAGCACGCGTACATGGTGAAGGGGTACAAGCGCAAGGACGGCACCCGGTCGCCGGACAGGCAGCGCGTCTACCCGGCGAAGTACATCTGCCCGCACCCCGACTGCCACGGCGTGAGCCGGCGCATGGACGACGTCGACGAGTTCGTAGAGCGGCACGTCCTCGCCCTGCTCGAGGCCGAGGGCGTGCGCGTGTTCGGCGGCGACCAGGCCGTCGTCGAAGCGGCGCGCGCCCGGATCGACGCCATCACGAGCCAGAGGCTGATGCTCTCGGACCTGGCCACGACCCCCGTCGACGAGGGCGGCCTGGACGAGGCGCAGTTCAAGCGCCAGAACGCGAAGCTGTCCCAGCAGCTCAAGATCGAGCAGGCGCGCCTGAAGGCCGCCCAGCCGGCCGAGGGCTTCGACGCCTTCATCGGCGCGGACGCGACGGCGGCGTGGAAGAGCGCGAGGGTCGACCAGAGGCGCGCCGTGCTCGACGCCCTGACGGAGATGGGCGGCCTGCGGATCACGGTCGACAAGATCGGGCCCGGCGCGTTCTCGGCCAAGGGCGCGGACAAGTACGCGGGGATCCGCGTCGAATGGGCGGAGGCGGCAGCGACACGCGGGGCGAGCTGAGACGCGGCTCGGCGGCGCTGTCGTGGCTCGCCGGTAGACTGGCAGCTGAACCAATCGTCAGAGTGTTGTCGCATGCGCACGGCTAGCTCGATCCGGAGACGCGCCCGGATCACCGCCTCGAGGCGGTAAAGGGCACAACTCCGGACACGGGACGCCGGAGGAAGCACTCCTCACCAGAGGAGCGTCCCCGTGCCCACGACCACTGCAGATAGCGCCGCCGACCTGTGCAAGTCCGGCTCCCCCACCTCGGTCGACGCCTCGATCGCCAGGTTCCTGGCGACGAGGCCCGCGTTCACCGACCAGATGCGCGACCGGATCTCCGTCGCGCTGACGCCGCGGATCGACGCCGCTGACGCGCGGCCCGCTCGGGCGGCGTAGCGCCGAAAGAGGTGAGCCCCGGTGCCGACGGCACCGGGGCTCAATACACGTCACGGACGCAGGCGAGCTCAAGCAGGCTCGAGGGCCGCCTGGTCGACCCAGCGGGCCAGGAGGCTGAACGCCGCGAGCTGCTCGAGGCAGAGCTGATCCTCGCCGCCGGCAGCCTCTTCGGGGACGTGCATCCCCGGACTGCGGATCGCGGCGTAGAGGCCCTCGGCGAAGGCACGGGCCCCGCGGTGCAGGTTCTCGTAGGTCCTGCCGCCGTCGTCCTCCATCAGGCGCAGCCGCGCGGCGTCAGGCTTCGGCGCGTTCAGCGAGAACGCCTCGTTGAACAGCGCCGTCTCGGAGATGTCCATCCGGCCGAGCTTGGCCTGGGTCTCGGCGTTGATCCGGATTGCTGCCTGCATCACGGCCTGGTGGTAGTGCCCGGTGTTCCAGTACGAACGCCCGTTCTCCCAGGCCAAGGGGTGGAGGTTGGCCGCGTCCATGTCCGGGGCGTCGTCCCCGAGCTTCTCAGCCAGCTCCGCCTGCCGGCCGAGGGCGGCCTTAGCCCTCGACGCCTGGTCGCGCAGCCACGAGTAGCTCTCACCCTTGTCCGGACTGCCCCGCGACCAGCCCGGCGGGACGCGGTCGAGGATCTGCTCGACGACGTGGGCTTGCTCCGATGCCTCCGTCTTCGGACCGCGCATCAGGGTGCCGAAGTAGACGATCCCAGGTCCCGTGTCAGGGTGGATCTGACCGGTCACGTAGAGGAAGCGGTCGATCTCGGAGATCGCCCATGCTGTGTCCAGTCTCGTCATGCTTCAAGTATCGGCGACATCACGGACACGACGAGAAGGTGTCAGCTTCGGACCTCGCTCCGCCTCGACCATGGATGTCCACCCCGCCGACTACCGTACTGCGTATGGAAACAGAGTCCGTCGCGCTCCTCGTCTCAGCGCTCTCGTTAGTCCTGGCGGCGCTGGCACTCGGCTGGCAGATCGCGCAGTACTTGCTCTCGGCCGGCCGCCCCAAGGCGACGCTCCTGCACGGGCTCGTGTCGCCTTCCGGGGTCTACTCGGGAACCGTGCGTGCGGACGGAAATGGATTCGATCTCGGCGGGCTGCGAGGACAGGGCACGAGCGGGTTCGACGCCGTCGGCATCCAGGTCACGAACCACGGGAGAGCACCCGTGATCATTGAGAGCGTCAAGCTGCTCCCGCGAGGCGGTGCGATGTCTCTCGTCCCCGTGGGCGAGCGAGTCGGCCCGGACCTCCCGCACAAGCTCGAGCCGGGCGCGAACGCAAGCTGGTTCCTCGACCTCGACCACGCCGCGAGGCTGGCAGCCGCCTCACGAGAGGTGCTCAAAGAGCGGGTCTCGGGCGTCTACATGACGGCCCAGCTCGGCACGGGGAGGACGGTCAGGACACGGCAGACGCTTCGAGTCTGATCGGGCCCGGACGCGAACGGGGCGACCAGCGCCTGCGATCGTCTGGCGTGCCGGCGCTGGCGGGGTCTGCTCAGTCTTCGCGGAGCCAGCCGAGGCGCTGCTCGGCGTACGCCAATCCGACGCGGGCCTGCGCGAGGTCATAGTCACCCTGCTGGATCCGGTCGTGGAGCCGGATCACGGGCATCGCGGTCGGAAGCTGGTGCTCCGGCCAGAGAGCGTCCTCGGGGACGAATGAGAGAAGCTCAGCCGGCGTCGTGTCAAGGGCGACGGCGAGGATCATCAGCTCGTCGACCGTGGCGGAGACCTCGCAGTGAACGATCGCACGGAGGCGACCGACGGAGATCTCAGCGCCGTGCATGACGGTAGCGAAGACCAATCCGTCGATGGTCAGCTCGAGCTGCTGGCGGAAGTGTTCGACCGCGGCGGCGACGGCGAGGGAGGTGGAAGGAGGCAGCGGCATCCCCCGAGCCTACGAAGGATCGAGGGCGCGAAAGGGCTGACCGTCGGTCGGGGTCATCGCGCGATCGATACAGTGCGCGCTCTTGGGGCGGTCTTGGCTCGATTTCCGGGCCCAGTCGTGCTGGGAGGCGGGCCGTATGGATGCGACCGATCGCAGCCTCTTTGTAATGCAGGAAAGAACTGGCTAGGGTCGCCGGAGGGCCTCGTGGGCAGCCGGGACAGGGTCGTCCGGAAGTTCTTCACGTTCCGCATATAGGAGGAACTTCCGGGATCGCGTGCAAACCCTACGCACATCTCCGGGATCGGCCTCCATGCTGGCGATGCTCCGGCAGGAGGTCATGCCCGTGACCGAGCTGCCAGGCCGAGCTCGCCAGCACCGCTCTTCGTCCAGCATGTCGGTGCTCAGACCTATATTGAGGACCATGACAGAGATGCTCGCTGCCCTGCTCGGCGCACTCGTAGGCGGAGCCCTCTCCGCCTGGGTCGCCTCCAGACAGACGGCCAAGGTCTTGAAGCACGAGACCGACATCGCGGCCGCTGAGCGTCGGGAAGCGCAGCGCCTCGACGAGGAGCGGCGTCGCTCCTACGCCGCCGATCAGCTAGTTGCGGCACTGGCCGACTTCAGGGCAGTCGCGCGAGACAGCCCGGACGATACGGCCGCGTTCGTCCGAGTGCCGGCCGTGGCGGAAGTCCATCGGGAGCGGACCATGCGTGCCACAGCGTTGATGAAAGCTGGTTCGAGCCACGCTCACGCTCTTCCGCCACAACTCCGCGAGAGGTGGGACGCACTGACTTGGATGCTGCGGTTCAACCAGTCTGGGCAACCAGATCGCTCAGAAGATCTCCGACGCCGCGACGCCAGCGACTTGCTGAACTACATCGAGTACGTGCGGCGCTCCCTGGTCGCGGTCAGCGGGGACTGCCCGATGCCGCCGCACTACCCCGCCCCCGACGCTCGCCGCGAAGGGAATCGCCCGTGGGGTTTCGAGCCCGAGAGCGCGCAGGAGCCGGACCTCACCGAGTGGCACATGGGCTCTCGCGTGGTCGGGAAGGTGAAGTTCTCGTCCGGGGAGACCTCGTGGTACGGCCCCAATGGCAAGGTCGCGGCGCTTCCGGACGAGCCGGTCGACGCCGGCAAGCCCGAAGAGTGACGTCGAGCCGTGCCTCGGTGCCTAATCAGTCCAGCGGCTCCGTCCGCAGGTTCGTCGCCGGAGAAAGCCCTCTGGTGCAACGGTCTTGGAGCTCCTTGGCGAGGTCCGCTGGGTCCGCTTCGAGGCCCACCAGCGGCTGCCGGTCGTCCCGTTCCAAGCAGACAAGCTGCAGGTTATGGCTGAGCGCACGAGCCCTGCCCATTAGGGGCAGGTGGCCGCCCAGTCGCTGCTCCACGGTAGCCAGGCGCTCCCGGTGCAGCCGATACGGTGCCGTGTCTGGCCGGGGCCCCAGTTCGTCCGTCACCGACCGTAGTCTCGTGATCACAGCTGCACACGTGCGAGCAGCACTCAGCCGACCAGATGAGGAAGCCTGTGGGAGCAGACCTGTTCATTTCGTACGCATGGACGTCGAAGGGGCACCGAGAGTGGGTGCGCCTTCTCGCAGCGCAGCTCAAGGCACTGGGGTTCGACGTCCTCATCGACGCGGACGTCGACTACGGCGATGACCTCAACGGTTTCATGCGCCGAGTCGCGGACTGCAAGCACGTCCTGCTCGTCGTGGACCAGAATTACGTCGAACGAGCCGACACCATGCCCGATTCGGGCGTGGGCAAGGAGAGCAGATGGATCGCCGAGGTCTACGAGGACCGCGACCCTGCCTGGCTCTCCACCCTCTTCGTCGACAACGCCTCGTGCGCACTGCCTGCATGGCTCGGAGACCGGATGCCCAAGGGCTTCGACTTCAACCACTCCCCCGGCAGCCAGCAGCAGTTCCCCGGGGCAGAGCAGATCGAGGATCTGTGGCGCTGGGTCTCGGGGCTACCGGCCAACCGCGACAGCGCTACGCCTATCGCGACTCTCCGAGAGCGGGCCACGCGGCTCGAGCAGCAGGACCTTCGCAGCGATCCTTCACAGTGGCGAAGCCCGGACCTCGTCGGCGAGACGCGTTTCATGTATGAGGACGCCCCTGGGAAGAGGTTCTATTGGGGCCTGGGCGCTTCTGAATTCGCACTCGCCGTCAGCGGGCGCTCGTACGACTCGGTGTACGTGTACAAGGACCCAATCAAGGCGGTCGGCCTGATCCAAGTCGATGACGTCGACGACGCCGATCTCGAAAGACACCTCACCCCCGGACGATCTGTCACTCCACGGACGGGGCAGAGCGTCGTGCTCATGAATGCGCACGGGCGACTGGCGGTCGTCGATATCCTCCAGGTACAGCGCGAGGACACCAGCGGCAGCCAGTACGCCCCACCTTTCGTCAATTTCCGCTGGAGAGTCGTCGAGACGTCCTGACGAGGCGCTCCGCGCACAAAGGACATGCTTGGTCGTCGGACTCCCATGCGAAGTGGGAAGGTCTACGCCGGGGCCTCACTGGTCACCGTCATGTCCAGATCCTCGACATCTGCGATCAGCTCCATCACTGACTGGTAGCGCCGGTCAGGTTGCGAGTCGATGCACTTGTGGACAATTCGCTCAATAGGAGTCGCGCTGCTCCGCCCCACGTTCTTCCGTCCAGTGAAGATGTACAGCAGCACGAACCCTGCAGCGAAGATGTCGTGGACAGCGCCGAAGTCCCTGAACGAGCCGAGAGCCGGGTCGATCTTCGTGCCCTTGAGCTCGGTCTCCGTCATCGTGAACTCGGAACCCTTGAGCTTGGCCAGGCCGAAGTCTGAGAGCTTGACCAGCACAGCCGATCCGCCGAAGGTGCGGAGCAGGACATTCCTAGTACTCAGATCACGATGGAAGTGCCCCTTGGAGTGGATGAAGTTCAGGCCGTAGAGGAATTGCAGCGCGATCCGCTTGCGAGTCGTTGGGCCGAAGCCCGGCTGGTTATTGCGCTTGGCGACATAGTCCTCCAGCGAAGAGTCACAGTGCTCCATCGTGTACGACCAGTCCGCCTCGTTGAAGTTGTAGACTTCGAGGACGTACGGAAACCGGAGCTCCTTCATAAGCTCGAACTCCCGTCGGAAGCGCTCCTTCTCCCGGCCATCAGAGCCGGGCTTGAGCTTCTTCCGCGCCAGCGTCATACCGTAGTTGGGATCGGTGAACCGGTGGACCAAGGCGAAGGCTCCCTCGCCGATGGGCGTCAGCTTAGCCGTGCGGGAGTCGGAGACCGTCACGGCTCGGTCGCCAAGGCTGAAGACCGGCGCGTAGCTCTCCACCTCGACAGGCGTGAAGCCTTCAGGGATGGGGCTCCCTCCGCTGTCGACGAGCCATGCAGGGGCGTTATCGACGACCCGCTGGTACTCGGGAGCCATCGCCAGCGAGTGGCCGGCCTTGTTGAGCATCGTGCGGGCTTCGGACAGCAGATCGATGAGATCCAGCAAGTTCCTCGAGTTGTCCGCGTTGAAGTGACCGCTGCTGCCGCCACGGGCCTTGTAGTTCATGTGCTTGAACTCGGCATCGAGGCCAGCGTGGATGTATGCGAAGGCGCGGGGTAGGACCTCCTCCCGGCGGTAAAGCTCGAGGTAGGTGGGGTCGATGTCCTTCTCGCGGAACGCGAGTTCGAAGCGCTCCACTCGCTCCTGCTCCATGGTCTTCATGCCTCGAGGCTACCGATGCCCTCGGACAAGCTGAGGCGAGCGAGTGGACGGCCATTGGATCGATCCTGAAGTCTACGAGCCACTGGTCGATGGGCTCAGCTCTGGGGCCGAAACCGGTCAGATGCTCTACTGCCCGCAGGGCCGCGGATCAGTGGGCGTCTGCCGCCACGGTCGACGACCCGTGCAGCGCCTCCTTGGAGCGCCGATTCGCTTGGAAGATGCCGACGCCGACGGCGGTCAGTGAGAGGGCCGAGATTACGAGCTCGACGATCTCCATGCCCTGACCATGGTATGGAGACTCGTGCCGGCGCGGCCTACCACTCCTCTTGGAGCCAGCCCAGCCTCTGCTCCGCATAGGCCAGCGCGACATTCATCTGGGTGAGGTCGTAGCCACCGCCCTGGATGCGATCTCGGAGGCGGATCACCGGCAGCGCGTCGGCCTCCTGGTCGGCCAGCTCGCCGAGCTCGCGCAGCTCCTCGTAGGCGGCCTGGAGCTGGTCCTCGACGTGGGCGGAGCGGATCTCGAGGCGCTGCACGCGGTCCTCGGCCCAGCGCACGCGGGACTCGTGGTCGAGCGCCGTCCTGCCCTCGAGCCAGGCGCGCAGCTCCTGCTGGTCGACGTCGCTCGGGACCGCGGTCGCGAGCTGGTGGTCGGGCAGCGGCGAGTCCTCGGGGACGAACGAGAGGAGCGCCGCGGGCGTGGTGTAGAGGGCGACCGCGAGGATCAGCAGCTCGTCGACGGTGGCGGACGCTTCGCCGCGCTCGATGGCGCGGAGTCTGTCGGCGCAGATCTCGGTGCCCTGGAGGACGGTGACGAAGGCGAGTTCGTCGGTGGTCAGCTGCTGCTGCGTGCGGAGGTGCTCGACGGCGGCGGCGACGGCGAGGGATGTGGGAGGGAGCGGCGGCATAGATCAAGCCTAGGTCGGGACGCGGACACGGAGGGCTTGGTCGCCGAGGGTCGGCTCGGGGTCAGCTCGCGCCCTTCGGGCGGTCTTAGGTTGATGGCCGGGCTTGGTCGCGGTTGGAGGGGCGGGGATGACGGCCTGCGGGCACCTGTACCCACTCGTGTACCCAGTTGTACCCAGTCTGTACCCAGTAGATCGGCCACTGGGTACAGACGTTTCGCCTGGTCACAGCAGGTATTTGGGACTCTGTACCCGATGTACCCACTAGATCTAAGAAGTTACAAGGAAATATTGCCCCCACATCTCCCGCTGGCCCTGGTTCGCTCTTCCCTATAAAAGATTCACTCCTACTGGGCACATTGGGTACATGTCCTGGGACGTGCTCGTTTACCAGGCGAAACACCTGTACCCAGCACAAATTTCCGTGGGTACAAGCTGGGTACAGGTGGGTACGCACAGGGCGCGGTGCGGGCCTTCGGCCCTCTCGCTCACCTGCTCGAGGCTCTCGGCTGACCGACCCAGCTCGACTCCAAGCCAAGCCCGCGACCGGGCCACCAGGCCCGGCTCGCCGCATGCGCTGCCGGCCCTCACCGCTCGCCGCTTCCGGTTCTACGCCTCCGGCGACCCCAGGCTCTCGATCTGCCGCTCGATGTCGATCATCGCCTGCGTCGCCTGCTGGTGCTCGCGCAGCGCGTCCTCGGCGCGACCCTGCTGCCTCTCGAGCTCGCGCCCCAGCTCGCGTCGGCGCGCAGCGGCAGCGCCTTCCTCGCTCACCAGGTCCGCGAGCTCGATCCCGAGCACCGACGCGATGGCGACCGCCTCGTCGATCTTGACGCTGCGCCGGCCCTTCTCCATGCGGGTGACAGTGCTCGCGTCCACGGTCGACCCGAGCGCCCCGGAGAGCCGCTCCGCCATCGCGGCCTGGCTCAGGCCCGCCCGCTCGCGCTCCTCGCGCAGTCGTCTCGCGAAGGTGGTCGCCGTCGTCGTCCCCATGCAAGCGCCTCCTCGTGCGAGGGGTCCATCCTGACCCCGTAGTGCCAAAACTACACCAGGTTGGTGCCCGTAGTTGCACAAACCTCACTACTTCGCTAGACTGGAGCCACGGCAGCATCGCAGATGCGCCGACGACGGCTGGTGACAGAGACCCAGTGCCTGGCGGAGCCCGACCTCGCGTAGTCGGGACGCTTCAAGCACGACGAGAGGTCCGTCCCGATGACCGCCGCACCGACGCTCGAGCGTCTCTATTCCCTGCGCGAGCTGGCTGAGGCCAACTACGGAACGCGCACCACCCTGACCAAGCGGATCCACGAGGGCACGCTGCCCGCGCTCAAGGTCAACGGCTCCTACAAGGTCCGCGAACAGGACCTCCATCTCCTGGCCGAGCCGGTCAGCCCTGCTGCTCTGGACGATGCGTCGTCCGATGAGGCGTCGGGCCTCGATGACCTCGCGTCCCTCGCGGCGCAGATGGTCTCGACCTGGCCGGCGCTGACGCCCGAGCGCAAGCGCGAGCTGGGCCGCCTCCTCGGCGGCGCTGCCTGATCACCACATGACGAAGGCCCCGCCGTAGCGGGGCCTTGCATCAAGACGTTCACCGCCCAGCTGAGTAAGCGGCTCATGCACTGGGCGACAGAAGAAGGGATCTTCCTGTGTCCATTATTCCAGGAAATCACGACGACAGCAACGAGCAGCGGGACGAGGTCCCGGTGTTCGACGACGACCTCGAGGTGCCGGACGCGCCCGCGGCCAACCCCCTGATCGACGCCCTCGAGGCGGCCATCGCCCACTTCTCGGCCGGCGGCGAGGGCCTCGCGCCGATCAACGAGGTCGTCGATGTCTGCACGGGCCTCTACCTCGACGCCATCGACGCCGACGCCCCGCCGTCGCCCGGCGAGATCGAGAAGCACCTGCTCGCGATCGTCAACGGCGTATCCAAGATGGAGAACACCAAGACGAGCATCGCGACCGAGAAGCTGCCCACCGCGCGCGTGCTGACCTACTGGCAGGTCGCGCAGATCCTCCTGCGCCTGCACCACGTGGTGCGCATCGCCCCGAGCACCGAGGACACCGACCGCGAGTACGACGTGCTGGCCATGTACGTGCACGACGGACGCAGCCGCGGGCTGCACACCCCGAGCGAGCACGACATCCGGACCACCGCCCGGAAGTACAACAAGCAGCTGAGCCTTAAGGAGTTCGCCGAGGTGCAGGCGGTCCTGCAGGAGGACGCGCCGCGCGTGCAGCGGTGTGCCCATCGGGACCTGGTGCCGGTGAACAACGGAGCGTTCAACTACTCGCGGCACGACATCGACCTCGAGATCGACGGGAAGAAGTTCCACTTCCCCGCCAAGAGCATGAGCCCGTTCGACCCGTCGCTCGTCTTCCTGTC
The DNA here is from genome assembly GCF_042434575.1 of Brachybacterium hainanense. NCBI lineage: Bacteria > Bacillati > Actinomycetota > Actinomycetes > Micrococcales > Dermabacteraceae > Brachybacterium > Brachybacterium hainanense. Next base: position 94,291 of record NZ_JBHLSV010000012.1, on the reverse strand, counting down.
GAAGGTCCGGGTCGACTACGTCAAGGGCGCGATCAACCCCGTCATCGTCCATCCGGTCGACGGCACCAGGTGGGACGTCGTCTCCTGGATCAAGGAGTTCTACTACACGCAGGGCGACGACGCGTTCAACGCGAAGTACGCGGGAATGGCGGAACTGATCTGGGAGATCATCGGGGCCGTGGTCCGGCCCAACGTCCGCTGGGGCAAGTCGGCCTGGTTCTACTCCGAGCAGGGCAACAACGGCAAGGGCACCCTGTGCAGCCTGATGCGGAACCTCGTCGGTGCCGGATCGCACACTTCGATCCCGCTCCTGGACTTCGACAAGGACTTCGCGCTCGAGCCGCTGCTGCGTGCCACCGCGATCATCGTCGACGAGAACGACGTCGGCGCGTTCATCGAGAAGGCCGCGAACCTCAAGGCGATCGAGACCAACGACGTCATCCCCATCAACCGCAAGTACCGCATGCCCATCGCGTTCCAGTTCTGGGGCTTCATGGTGCAGTGCCTCAACGGGTTCCCGCGGATGAAGGACAAGTCGGAGAGCAACTACCGCCGCAAGCTCTTCGTCCCCTTCGACAAGTCCTTCACCGGGGCCGAGAGGAAGTACATCAAGGACGACTACCTGCAGCGGCCCGAGGTGCTCCAGTACGTGCTCTGGTACGTCCTGCACGAGGCCGGCGCGGCCGATCCCGGCAGCTACTACGAGCTCTCCGAGCCGGTCGCCACCCAGGAGGTCCTGGCCGACTTCAAGGAGGTCAACGACCCGGTCCGCGCGTTCTGGGAGGAGTTCCGCGAGCGCTTCGCCTGGGACCTGCTGCCGTTCACGTTCCTCTACGACCTCTTCAAGGCGTGGTTCCGCGAGGTGTCGCCCTCCGGATCGCCGGTGAGCATGAACCAGTTCCGCTCGGACCTGCTCGGCCTCGTGCGCACGGATCCGATGTGGCACTGCGCTGACAAGTCGAAGAAGCACCGGCCCGGAAACATGATGGCGCTGCCGGAGATCCTCATCGCGGAGTACGAGCTGGCCAAGTGGCTCAGCCCCACCTTCAAGGGCAGCGACATCACGCGTCGCTCGAAGCCCGTGCTCAGCGCGAGCTACCGCGGGATCCTGCGGCGCACGGGCGCGACCACCGACGGCACCACCAGCACCGACGACACGGAGGACTGATCATGAGCAACCGCCGCACCCGGCGCGCCGCGCGCCGCCGCCCGGAGCCGCTCTCGCGCGCGGCCTTCCAGCGCGAGCTGATCAAGGCCGTCGACGGCGACCCGACTGCCGACCCGGACGTGAAGGCGTTCTGGAACGACGCGTTCGCCGCCCTGGGCGGCAGGGCCGCGCTCTCGCGCCCGGGTGGCATCGAGGTCCTGCGCGAGGAGGGCCGTGCTGATGGCTGACCCCGACGCGATCGCCGCCGCCCTCCGCGAGCCACCGTCCGGTCGACCTCAGCGACGCGATCACCGGCCTCGACCCCGACGCCTTCGAGGCGGTCCTCGCGGCGCTTGCCCACGCCGGCGGCCACCAGTTCCTGTCCACTGACCAGAAGGAGATCGATTCCGATGACTGAGCACATGTTCTACAGCCTCAACCCGTCCGTGCCGTCGCTGGTCGACGCGCCCCTGTTCAGGAGCAGTTACCTCTATTGGCGCATGCGCGAGGACGAGATCGACTGCCGGGTCAACTCGGGGGTGTTCGACGTCGTCCGGGTCGGATTCGTGACCAGGAAGGTCGGGCACGTGCACGTCCTCACCACCGACGCTCCGCGCGAGCGCTACCTCCGCCTCCGCGGACCGCTCCCCAGCGGTGTCGATGAGATCGCTTGGGTGGAGCTGGCGGACGGCGTGTCGTACCTGCTCTCGACTCACCTGTGTCCGGAGGTCCGCTTCTGGGCCCTCGCCGCCGTCAAGGTCGGAGTCCCGCCGGGACTGACCCGCTTCAGCTGCGGTCCCTGGACGCCCGCTTGGCGCATCGAGCCTGCGGACGACGGGTCCGCCACGGCGCTGCCTCGGGCACCACGTCCGCCTGAGCTGGTCCGGCCGGCGGACAACAGCGAGCTGACCTCGGGTCGTGCTGACTCCGGCCGGGCCCTGAGCGAGATCGAGGCCGATCTCTGCGAGTACGGCGGGCATGACGATCCGAGCACCTGACGAGGTCAATTGCAGACGCTGTGGTCCATCTGCGGCGCATCCGCGTCCACCCATGGTCAGCGCTGGGCTTTACAAGGCCACAGGTGGTCCACGAATGCGCCGTGATTGGGCGTCCCGGGAGCCACTCGGGCCCTTCGGTCAGGGCGCTGGTCCAGCGGGAGTCCGTCTGTGGACCATCAACGGCCTCCTGCTACCCGGTGATGGGCGCAGGTGGTCCCGCCCTGGTACGCCGACTCACGTGGCACAGCATCGGAATCGATCCTGGGAGCACCGACTCCACCCGCTGATCACCAAGACATCGAAGAAGGAGACACCATGTTCACCACCACGAGCCGCGACGAGAAGATCGCGGAGCTGCGCCGCCAGCTCGAGGCCGCCGAGGCGGAGAAGAGCGCGCAGGAGAAGCGCGAGAGGGCCGAGCTGGCGCGCGTCCAGAAGGTCGCGGGCGCGAACCACTCGCGCCTCGTCCTGGCGCTCTACGAGCTGCTGGGCGTGGAGCCCGAGCACGGCACCACGCGCACCGTGAAGGGCGAGGTCAGAGAGGTCGCCGTCGACAAGGACGAGACGCTGCGCACGCAGCGCCTCTACGACCTCGTCCGCGGGCTGGCCGAGCGCGCCGACGGCGATCTGCTCGACGAGCTGAGGCTCGCCGATGAGGAGGGCCGCGAGGAGCGCCGGCCGAGGCCCAAGCCCACGGCACCGGCCGACGCCGCCGATGACGAGCGGGACGCCGTCGAGGAGGGCACCGACGAGCACGGCACGAGCTCCTTCGACGCGTTCAGCGCCGAGCACCAGCGGACCGCCTGATGCACGGGCGTCGGCAGCGCCGACGTCATCGCCGCAGAGCCCCGGTCGTCATCGCGACGGCCGGGGCTCCTTCATGTCGCGGCGCGTCTCGTCGACCTCCATCGCAGGCACCGGAGGTGCACCGCGCACCGCTGCGCCCGTCGCAGCGGATTCGGCCCGAGCCTGCGAGGGATCCGCGCCAAGGGCGCGCAGCGTCCTCACCGGGGTGAGCCCGCGCAGCGGGCGAGGGGGCTCCGCCCCCTATCTCGCACGGAGGCCGGAGGCCGGAGTCAAGCATCCGTCTATTCGCGCGAAGCGCGGGCCCGAAGGGCTGTAATCATGACGGACTGCTTGCCTGCCTCACACCTGGTGGGGGTACGGGTCCGCTCCCTCCCAACCATCAGTTCCATGGTCCGTCGAGCCGCCTCGCCGTGTTGGCTCCAGCGCTCAGATCCCTTTGCAGGCAAGGGATCCGGTGGTTTTCCGCCACTGGGTCAGGTAGAATTGGAGGTACCCGGATTGATCTGAGTGACTTTGATTCGTCGGCGGCTTCCCCGCCCGTGAAGAGGCTCTGGGCGACCAGCCTCGTCACCGATCGATCCAGGGGGTGCTGCCGGATGAGCGCAGCCAGCAAGTCTAAGCCCGTCGGCGTCCGCTTCTCCCCGTCCGAACTCGCAGAGCTCGACCGCCAGCGCGCGCTCCTCGGGGGCGTCCCGCGCGGCACCGCGATCAAGCAGATGTGGCAGCGCTTCGGCGACGACGCCGCGGAGGTCGCCGCCCAGCACGCCGACGTCGCCGCGTCGAACGCGAAGGCGATCCAGCCCCTCGTCGACGCCCTCGAAGCAGCCGTCGCCGCGTGGAACGCTCGGGCGCACCAGCGGCAGATGATCGGCGCGAACAAGAACCAGGTCGCCAAGTTCGCCAGCACCCTGCTTCTCGTCCTGCGCGAGGGCGGCGACGTGGACGAGGAGCGGCTCGACGCCCTCGTTCTCGCAGACCAGGGAATCGCCCGCTCGCTCGAGCAGCAGCTGGCCGCCGAGCGCGAGGACGACCTCGTGCTCTCCGGCGTGCGCGCCGCCCTCGAGCGGATGCGGGCCGAGCCGTGAGCGGCGTGACCGAGGGCGGGATCACGCGCAAGGTGCTCACGGGCAGGTCGGCCCGCGGACTGATCGGGTACGAGGCCGAGCTCGGCGAGGGCAAGGAGCCCCCGCTGTTCTCGACCTCGCGCAACTGCGCCAGAGACATCCCGACGCAGATCGTCGAGTGGCAGGCCACCCGGCAGCGCCACGGCACCGACGGTGCCACGCGCGCCGAGAGCGGCAAGTTCGAGACCGTGGACCCGGACACCGGCCTGCACGCCAGCGGCCGGATGGGCACGCACGTGAAGTACTTCGACGGCAAGCGCTGGCGCAAGCGGCCGGCCCACGACGGCGAGACGCCGACGCATCTCTACATCCCGCCGCGACACCTGATGGTCAAGGAGTCCGAGGCGGTCCACACCATCTACGCCGCCGGTGCCGACCTGGTGAACCCGGACAGCATCGAGGACTGCGCGAGGTTCTTCCTCGCGGTCAAGGCCGAGCGCGAGGAGCTCTACCCCGGGCTGCAGGAGAAGCTCTGGCTCGAGCGCAACGGGGACTCCGGGCTCGTCCACGTCCACGTCGCGTCCAACGCCACGATCTACGAGGACTTCGCCCTCGACGGCGTCGACTACGAGGCCGGGCAGAAGATGGCCGGCGCTCTCACCCGCGTCGACGATGTCCGCGCCCGATCCGACGACTTCCTCGACGTCCACCCCGAGTTCGGGCTCTCGCAGGCGCTGTCCCGCGTCGGCACCCAGGAGTACGAGGACGCGCAGGTCCGCGACGGGCAGAAGTCGTACTGGGATCGGCGGCGCGGCAAGGAGACGGACCAGGCTCAGGCCCGCCGCACGGTGACCGAGGCGCTCATGGCCCCCGAGGTCGTCGACCGCCCGACGTTCGCGGCGAAGATGTCCGAGCTCGGCGTCGCCGTGACTGAGAAGAGGCTTCGCCGCGGCAAGCCCGGCAAGAAGCACGACTACGTCTACACCGTCGAGGGCGCGGAGCGGGGAGTGTCGGGCAAGGTCCTCGGCGTCGAGTACTCGTACGACGCGATCGGCGCGCAGCTCGACCTCAAGGCGGTGTCCCAGGAGATCGAGCCGGTCGCCGCGCACCAGAGCACCGGGGAGCGCAGGCCGCTCCCGTTCGAGGAGAAGCCGTGGTCCGAGGAGTCCCGGCGCGCCCACGAGCAGCTCATGGCCGACGTCGCCGAGCTGGCGCGGGCCGAGCGCGAGGCCCAGGCGGCCGAGCTCGCCGAGATGGGCCCGCACGCGCTCGGCCAGGAGGTCGTCCGGGGCCTCGAGTCCCGGAGGTCGGCGTGGTCCACGCGCGACCTCGAGCGCGCCGTCGACCGCCGGCTCGCTCCCATGCGGGAGCTCGGCGACCCCGACGCCGCGCAGCTTCGCGCCGATGCGCTGGCGGCCGCGCAGGAGAGGCTCGTCTCGATCCTCGACGCCGGCACCGACTCCGACTCGATCCGCCACTGGACGACGCAGGAGGTCGTCGACCAGGAGCGGGCAATCGGCGACAGCCTCCGCTCCCGGGCGCAGCAGGCGGGACGCGACGGCGTCGTCAGGGTCGACCGCGGGTCCTTCTCGCTCACAGACGCCCAGGCCGCGGCCGCGAGGTCGCTGACCGGCACCCAGCGCCTGGTCGTCATCGAGGGTGCCGCCGGCTCCGGCAAGACCACCATGCTCGCCGCCGCGAACGAGCAGCTGCGCAGGCAGGGCCGCCGACTCGTCGTCGTGTCCCCGACCAAGCGCGGCGCGATCGAGGCCAGCGAGGCCATCGACGCCGAGGGCAACAGCGTGCACTCGATGCTGTACAGGGCGGGCGCGTCGGTGGACTCCGCAGGGCGCTGGCAGCTGCCGGAGAGGTGGACCGAGCAGCCCCAGCAGTGGGCCCTCGACGAGGAGACCGTGCTCGTCGTCGACGAGGCCGGCATGCTCGACAAGGGCACCGCCGCCGCGCTGCACCGGTACGTCGACGACATGGGGCTCGGCACGCTCGCGGTCACCGGCGACTCCCGTCAGCTCTCCGCGGTCGGCCGCGGCGGGTACCTCGAGCAGGCTGCGTGCCTGGCCGCCCAGCGCCACGACCTGCAGGACGTCCGGCGGTTCCGCACCGCCGACGGCGAGGTCGACCAGGTGTACGCGGATGCCACGCTCGAGCAGCGCCAGGGCCGCGGGCCCGACGCCTTCGTCGACATGCTCGTCCAGCGCGACCAGCTGTCGATCGGCACCGAGGACGAGGTCGTCGCCCGCGTCGCGGACTCGGTCGTCGAGGAGACGCGCGACGGGGAGAGCGTCATCGTCGTCGCCGCGACCAACGCCGCCGCGCAGCAGGTCAACCACGCCGTGTACGAGCGCCTCGTCGCCGACGGGTCGATGGACGCCGGCACGGCCGTCCAGGGCCGCGACGGGGACCCCATCGCCGTCGGCGCGAAGGTCGCGACCCGCCGCAACGATCGCGAGCTCGAGGTCGCCAACCGCGAGACGTGGACCGTCGCCGAGGTGCGCGAGAGCGGCGAGGTGGTCCTCGTCGACGACAAGGGCGAGCTGCGCGAGCTGACGCCCGAGTATGTCCAGTCGGACCTCAAGCTCGCCTGGGCGGTCACGGCGCACGGATCGCAGGGCGCGACCGTCGACCGCGCCCACGTCATCGGCTCCGACCGGATGGACGCGGCGGGCCTCTACGTCGGGCTCACCCGCGGCAGGCTCGCGAACACGTTCCATGCGGTCGCGGACGACGAAGCCGACGCGCGCCGGCAGTTCGTCGCCGCGACCCGGCGCTCCAACGCCGACCACGGCCTCGACGCCGCGCGCGAGCTCGCGCAGAGGCAGGTCGACGAGCTGGCTGTGCCGATCGAGGAAGTCCAGGCAGTCCCGACAGTCGATGAGACGCCTTCTGCGGCGCTGGTCGAGCATCAGCGCCGCATGGACGCGTTCGCCGCCAGGAGCGCCGCGAAGATCGAGGCCCTGATGGCTCCTCGGAGCCCGGAGCAGCGCATTGCCCCTGCAGTGCCCGATCCCGAGCACGGACCGCTCCCGGGCTCCCGCGTGGATGAAGGAGCCGACGAGCCCGTCATCGAAGAGCTCCCCACCGCCTTCCGCTCCCGCCTGCGCGACGGCCGTTCCGCACGGGCCTCGCAGGAGATGCTGCGCCGGCTCGACGGGCTCGCGGCGCTCGAGGAGGACTACCGCGGCCGCGGCTTCGAGCCCGACCCGGAGTTCGTCGCCCGCATCCGGGAATGCGGCGACGTCGACCGGAGGATGCTCGGCGCGATGGCATCGCGCCTGGAGCGGGGCATGCGCGAGGACCTCGAGCTCTACGTCGACAAGACCGAGCTGAGGGACGAGTCCGACGCCGAGCACAGTCGCCTGCGCGCAGCGCTCGAGGCGGAGCGTCGCGAGCACCCCTTCGGTCGGCCCGTCGGCCAGCGCGACGACGCCGACCGGATGCTCCACGAGCGCGCCTTCCACAGGGACCGCCGCGAGCGGCTGGCGGCTGAGCTCGACGACGGCGTCCTCGAGAAGGACACTCCCGGTGCTCGTGCGGAGAAGTCGCCGCTGCAGCGTGAGCTCGAAGCCGCCGGGCACGAAGTCAAGGTCATGAACGACGCGAGCAGGGCGCGTGAGAAGCAGCTGAGCCACGGCATGGAGATGTGAAGGAGGTGACGACGATGACCAAGACCCACACGTACGCGGCCTGGCTGGACGCCACGGCCGCCGAGCTCGAGGAGTAGGCCTACGAGGACGAGGCGCTGGCGATCGGCCGCGGCATGACCGGGCACGGCGCTCGGTTCAGCCGCAGTGCCATGGACCGCGCCGAGGCGCGGGCGGAGCGACGGCGCATCGCGCGGAGCAATCGATGAGAACGACCATGAAGATGGAGGAGCGACATGGCTCAGAGCACGAAGGACCACATCGATCAGGAGCGGGCCGCGCAGATGCGGCGGCTGCTCGAGGAGAAGGACGAGACCGCCTTCAGACAGCACTTCGGCGAGCAGGCCTTCGGGTCGGACGAGCACGAGGAGGCCCGGGGCAAGTGCCTCAACTGTGGCCTTCCCCTGCCGGAGCGTGTGCGCCGCATGCCCGAGACCCTCCGGCAGCACCTCCTGGACATCAAGGCGGGCGGGCCGAAGCACCTGGCGCACGAGTGCTATCAGCACGACGACTTCGGCTTGTGATGACCATGAAGAAGGAGATCACGATGAACCAGGAATCGAAGCGGCGGACCATCGGGTACGCACGGGTCGCCGCGGCCGACGATCGCTCGCTCGACCGCCAGGCACAGGCCCTCGGCGAGGTCGACCTGCTGTTCGCGGAGACCGCAGCGGGCACGGCGACCGCGGCGCGGCCCGAGCTCGAGAGGCTGCTCGGCCAGTTGCGGGAGGGCGACGTCGTGCGGACCTTCTCGGCAGACCGGCTCGCCCGCTCCCCTCGCGCGCTGCTCGACGTCGTCGAGCGGATCGAGGCCAGCGGCGCTCGTCTCGAGATCGTCGACATGCCCGACGCCGACCTCTGCACTGCGGCGGCCCAGCAGCAGCTGGCCCTGCTCGCGTCCTTCGCCAGCGCTGAGCTGCCGTTCGGGCCCCGCTGACGGCGTCCGATTGACGACCGCCTCGCGGACCCCTCCGGGCAGCACGCCCAGGAGGGGTTCCGTGTGTCCAGGAGTGGTGTCCAGAGAAATTCTCAGTGGAGGTTGAAGATATGAGCACGAAGATCGGCTACGCCCGCGTGAGCACCGACGAGCAGGACCTCGAGGCCCAGCGCGAGCAGCTCGCGCGCCTCGGCGTCGCGCCGGAGCACCTCTACTTCGACGAGGGCCTGACCGGGAAGAACCGGAACTGGCCCGGCCTGGAGAGCGCGCTCAAGGCGCTGCGGCCCGACGACGTGTTCGTCGTGACCAAGCTCGACCGGGTCGGCCGGTCGGCGCGCGACCTGGGGGACATCTCCCAGGAGCTCCAGTCGCGAGGGATCACGCTCTCGCTCGGCGGCAAGCCCTACGATCCGACCGACCCGATGGACAAGCTCTTCTTCGGCATGCTCGGCCTCTTCGCCGAGTTCGAGCGCGACCTCATCTCCGCCAGGACGAAGGAGGCGCTGGCCGTGCCCGAGCGCCGGGCGAAGATGACGGGCAGACAGCCTAAGCTGTCGCCGGCGCAGAAGAAGCAGGTGATCCGGCTCCACCAGCAGGGCGAGGACTCCCCAGCCGAGATCGGGGCGATGTTCGGCGTCAGCAGGCAAACCGTCTATCGGGTGGTCGCGGACGTCGAGTGATCGACTTCGACCCCGGATGCCGGGCATGTCCCTGGCAGGATGGGAGCATGGAAGATGCTGCACCGTCGCACCCGCACCGCAGCGACGCCGATGGCCCCGCCGTCGATCCGAACGTCGCCGCGCTCGTCGCGTCGGCATCGCGCTGGATGGGGAAGGCCCTGGCCGGCTGGTTCGACGACGACACGGAGACCGTCGGGCTCCTCGCCCCGATCGCCGTCGAGCACCTGGGCAAGGCCGTCCTGTGGTCGCGGAACCCGGCGCTGCTAGTGCCGCTGTCGAACAATGCTGAGCCGTCACTGCAGATCCTGGCCTCCAGGCCGAACATCGCGAACCCGAGGCTCCGGACGATCGGGCTCGGCGTGCTGCTGGATCGCCTCGAGCGCACCATGGGCACCTCCCCACTGACGGACGACGAGAAGAAGAGGCTGACAGACACCCGCAACGGCTCTGTGCACGTCGGAGCCAAGGTTCAGTCCGCGCACGTCCTCCGCGACGCCCTGCGACTGTGCTCGGTGCTACTGGAGGACCTCGGAACCGACCTGGGCACTTTCTTCGGCGACCAGCACGACACCGCCGTCGGCATCCTCGATGCCCAGCGGACCGAGGTCGAGAGCAGAGTCCTCGCCAAGAAGGCCTGCGCGCGAAAACGGATCGCCGACCTCGAGGCGCTGCTAGGAGAGAGGGCCTTCGCCGAGGCGGCGGCGCTGCTCGAAGCGGAGGCAAAGGACGCGCTCGACTCCGGGATCCTCGAAGCCGTGATCGATCACCCGTGCCCGATCTGCGAGCGGACGGGCAGGCTGGGCGGCTTCCTCGACGTCGAGGGCGACGTCGACTGGGACATCGAAAGGGTCGGCGACGCCTACGAGTCCTACCCGATCGGGTTCTGGAGGCTGCACTTCACGCCGATGGCGTTCGGGTGCAACGTCTGCAAGCTCAGCATCGATCGCCAAGACGAGCTCACCGCGGCGAAGCTGCCGGCGGAAGCGTACGAGATCGAGTCAGAGGACCTCGACGATGACTTCGACATCGACGATTACGCCCGCTCCTCCGAGGAGCCCGACTGATCGCTACGGCTCATGACGCCGGGCTTGACGGAGGGTGCTGCGAGACAGTCTTTCGCGACCCGACCCTCTGCACGACCGCGTGGGCTTCGTATCGGCCCGAGATGGAGATGTCTGCGAGACTCTCGTGTGTCGGTGCCTCGTGCGACAATCTGGACCAGAGCCTCATCTCATCGCGAAGGAGCACGACGTGGCCGATTACGACGTTCAGTACGACAAGGACTCCGGAGACTGGAGCGCGAAGCGAGCTGGAGCATCGCGTGCTGCCGGCCGGTTCGATACCCAGAAGGCGGCGCACGACGCTGCACGGGGATGGGCCGAACGAAGTGGGGGCGGCGAGGTCCGAGACCACCGAAAGGACAACAACCAGATCCGCAATACGGACACGATCGGTAAGAAGGACCCGCACCCGCCGAAGGGCTGACGGACGCCGATGACAGGTTCGTCACACCCATGGCAATGTCGGCTCGCGTCATGACTGACCGTGTCGGCATGCTCGTAGGCGACGCCGGAGACAGCGTGTTCGACGGGCCAGGCGCGTCCCCCGCCCACGCCGGTCGTAGCCAATCGTCGTCGCCGGGTTCAAGCGGTCTAGGATCTTTCCCGCGTCCGGGAGGTCACCACAGGCTAGGCGTCACGCCAAGCCGTGACCTTCGAATTAAATAGCACTGTCGTCCGCGACTGCTGGGTAGCGGTGCCGCATGGACAATGTACTATTCGTCGAAGATCGTAAAGTCGAGGTCCCTTATCGCACGGCCGCCTCCGCGCTCTCCGCCGAGACGCTTCAACTCGGCGAAGTGGTCGATGTTCTTCGTCGGGTCACGCAGGACGAATTCAGTGTGCCCCTCGTCCGTATTGACGTCGAGGAGCCCTGCCCGCTCGAGGTGATTCACCCTTCTTGCAATCTCATTCACATCGAGGTTCAAGACGCCCTCCAGCTTGACTGCTGATACGACGACCCTCCCGTGCCGGTAGGACTGTCCATGGTCGACGATGGCAGCAATGACGTCGCGAACGGCCGGTGGCTGGTCTCTGATCGCCTTGATGAACACCGAGGCGTCTTCGAGCACGCAGGCGAACTCCTCCTCGTCCAGATCCTCACCACTCAGCGCACGCAGGTTCACCGGCTTCTTCAGTCGAGCACGATCCTCGACGCTCAGGTCCTCGGCGCGCTCCAGGCCGGCGACTGCCTCCCGGAACTTGGCCTCGTGCTCGGCCTTCATCTTCTGCATCCGCGTAACCGGGTACTTGGCTTCGTTGGACTTGTTGTCGACGACCGCATGATGCTTCAGGCACAGGAACACCAGGTTCGACACGTCGCGCAGTTCCTCGTTCGAGAGGCTGTGCCTGCCGCGAGCCGCACCCTCTCGCACGCCGTATATGTGCGCGATCTCCCCGTTGAGCGTCCCGTCAGCCAGCAGGATCGGCCCGGTGCATCCTGGAAAGGCGCACTGGTTACCTGAATGAAGGTAGAGGTCACGCAGTGCGTCCTGCCGCGGTCTCAACCGCGTCCGAGGCTTCTTCGGATCCCCCATGCCCTCACGATAGCGCGTCGTCCGCCCCTTCGGCCCGACTGTTCATCAAACGGTCGTCTGGCTGAACGTCTGAGAGGTCCCTCCGAGGAACGCGATCCGAGCCGCTCTATGTTCAAAAACCCGTTCAACAACTGGTATGCTGGAAGCAGGTAGATGAACACGTTTGCTGAACGAGAGGAGGGGCCATGGCACTGATCGGACTGGTGCGGGTGAGCACCGCGAAGCAGGAGACGCAGCGGCAGCACGACGCCCTGGACCCGATCTGCGAGCGAGTTTTCGAGGAGAAGGTCAGCGGCAAGCTCGCAGTCGACGACCGGCCCGGCCTCCAGGCGGCACTCGACTTCATGCGCGACGGCGACATGCTCGCCGTCCAGGAGGTCGACCGACTCGGCCGCAACCTCCTCGAGGGCCTCGTCGTCCTCAACGACCTCTTCCAGCGCGGATGCCGGGTCAAGGTCCTCGAGGGCATCGCCCAGGGCGAGCACACCGAACGGAGCTTCCTGCTCGACATGGCCCTGGCGCTTGCCGAGGACCGGAGGCGCGACATCTCGCGCAAGACGAAGAACGGCCTCGAGGCGGCGCGCAAGCGCGGGCACGTCGGCGGACGCCCCAGGGTCATCGACGACGACAAGCGCGCGATCATCCTCTCGCGCCGGGAGAAGGGCGAGTCGATCAGGGTCATCGCCCGCGTGCTCGACGTCTCCGTGGGGACGGTGCACGGGGTGCTGGCCGAGCAGGCAGCGACCGAGTCGAAGAAGCGCGGAGAGGAAGAGAAGGAGCGGACGCGATGAGCAAGGACAAGAACACCGGGATCAGCACGAAGGGGGTCCAGATCCGCGAGGAGAACCTCCGGACGCGCTCGACCGACGAGCTGGCCCGCTCGGTCTCCCTCGGCATCGCCGTGGTGCCGGCGGCGCTCGACGCCCCGGCTGACGCACGGCCCTGGTTGGCGACGGCCCACCGCGACGCGCAGCGCCTCTACCGGGAAGTCGCCGTGGCTGGGGACGACGGCATCGAGCTCCAGGCCCTCGGGTCGGAGCTGGGGAAGGATCGACGCCAAGCGGCGCTGAAGGTGCTCCGCAGCTGCGGAGTCGTGACGGAGACGCAGCAGAGTCGCGAGGGCACCGGTCGCTCGCTCATCGTGCTCAGGGTCGGCTCGACCGACAACAGCGCCTGATCAGAAAGTCCCGCAGCGAGACAGGGTTCCGAGACCGAAGCCGCCGCATGGATGCGGGGGCTACTGCGCGTCCTAAGAAGGAGATGCCTACGAGACGCCGGGTGAGTCTGACGCGCGCGAATCGACCGGCGGCTCGTCTCGGAGGTCAGTGCGCCGGTCTGACCGAGGATGCCGGCAGCTCCAGGACCTGCGGCGCGAAGCCGCCGCCCGCGACGGCCGCCCTCGCGAACCACCGCTCCTCGCCCTGCCGGTCGTGGCGACGGCACCACCCGAGCACGATGCCCGCGACCTCGGCATCGCCAGCGGCACCGACGGATCCGCCCCGCCGCACCCAGCAGTGCCGCACGCGGGGCTCGACCCAGCCCTCGGCAGCACGCGGCGCTCCTCGCTGCAGCCGCCGGCGGTCCGCATCCGCGCATGCGTCTCGGTCGTCGAGCGTCCGGCGCGTGCCCGTGGATCCACGATGGCATGCTTCCGAACATCTGATCTAGTACGGACCGATCAGGACGGGCAGTCGGCCTGGTGTTCGGTCCTGCTGGTCACTGGGAGACGACGGTGACGATCTCGCGCGGCTTGCGCTCACGGTCGTCGAAGACGACCGGGTCGCCGAGCCCGCGGGCCACCCCGAAGGCGCGCTGGTAGTCCTGCTGGGACTCGAACGTCCCGGTGGTGATGACGGCGTCCTGGTCCAGGGTGGCCCAGATGTCGACGGACCGGCAGCCGGGTTGGCCCTGCAGCGTGTCGCGGACGATGCGGGTCCGCTCGACGAACGCGGCGAAGTGCTCGGGGCGCGGGTAGTGGTAGGCGATGAATCCGATGGTCATGGCGTTGCTCCAATCGTCTATACGGTGGCGTACAGTTAGTGACCGTAGCACGTTCCGTACGGAGCCGTATAGATGATTTCTCGAAGGAGCAGAGCATGGCGAAGGCGCGCACCCCGCGGCAGAGCTGGATCGACGAGGGCCTGCGGGTGCTGGCCGCCGGCGGCCCGGACGCGGTCCGGGTGGAAGTCCTGGCCAAGAACCTCGGCGTGACCAAGGGCGGCTTCTACGGCTTCTTCGCCGACCGCGACGCCCTGCTCGAGGCGATGCTGGACGACTGGGAGCGGCGCAGCGTCGCCGATGTCCTCGCCCGCGTGGAGCACGAGGACGGCACGGCCGTGTCCCGGGCGGCGCACGCCCGCGATCTCACCTTCTCCGAGGAGCTGCTGCCGATCGACTTGGCCGTCCGGGAGTGGGCACGCCGCGACGAAGCGGTCGCAGAGCGGCTGCGGCGGGTCGACGCCGGCCGCATCGACCTGCTGCGCTCGGTCATCGGCACCGCGTACTCCGACCCGGTGGAGGTCGAGGCGCGCGCGGCGCTGGCGATGCTCTCGACGGTCGGCGCGCACTTCGCGGCCATCGACCACGGCGACCTGGGCGGGGCCGAGGCGCACGCCCGGCTGGCGCGCATCGTGCTGGGCGAGGCGCTGTGACGACCGGGCACCGGGCAGCGCTGAGGACGATCGACGACGCCCTGCTCGCCGAGCTGCTGCGCGTCGCCGTCCTGGACGCTGCGGCGGACGAGGTGACTCCGCCGCTGACGCCCGGGCACGGCTGGACGCCCCAGCGGCAGGACTGGTTCGTCGCCTATCACCGTCGGTGCCGCGACGGGCTGGCCGGCCCCTCGGGCGAGGCCGCGTGGGCGGTCGTCGTCGACGGCGCTCCAATGGGGTGCGTGCGCCTGAAGCGGACCGCGGAGGCCGGGGTGCTCGAGGTGGGCATCTGGCTCAGGCGCTCCGCGCGGGGCCGCGGCATCGGATCGCAGGCGATGACGGCCGTCCTCGCCGAGGCCAGCGCCGCCGGAGCGAGCGCGGTCGTGGCCGACACCGCGTCGGGCAACCGGGGAGCCTGCGCCCTGCTGCGGGCCGCGGGCTTCACCCTGACCGAATCACAGACCCCGGACGGCCGCGTCGGAGCCCGGAGGACTCTCACCGATTGACGCACGCACCCCGGGGTCTACGCGTCCCAGGAGACGGTCGCGGCCGGGTCGGGCCGCGTGGACCACGCGTCGTGGGCGAAGATCAGCGCGTTGGCGTCCGCGCCGAGCAGGTGGACCAGGCGCTGGCGGCCGAGCCGCACGCTCGTGACCGGATGTCCCTTGGCCGCTCGGCGGACGAGCCACTCGCCCGGTCGAGACCGGCGCGCGTCCGGTGCTGGTCCGCGGGCGGCGGCTGCCGCCGCTCGGGGCTGCATCGCCGTCCCCTTCTCCCCTGTCATCGATGAGCCTCAGTTCGTGGGATCTGCTCGCTGGCGGCGCGGGGCCTCGACCCCCGGCGTCATCGCGCCCATCCAGATGGGCACGACCCGGTCGACCGCCACGTCGCGGGCCAGCGGCAGCGATCTCCAGAGCAGCGCGCCGCCCCGGGTGCGCAGCAAGGGCCCGACCAGGCGGTGGAAGCGCTCGACCTCCTGCTCGCTCGACCTGCGCTGCGCGCCGACGGTGCCGACCAGGCGGAGCCCGGGCGGCGAGACGAAGCGGCCCTTCAGGAACGACCTCGCCCACATGAGCGGGCCGCTGTCGACGGCCTGGATCGTGACGCGGGCGTCGCGGTCGACGTTCGCCGCGAGCTGGGCGTTGAATGCGTCGAAGTAGACGCCCCTGCCCTTCTCGGTCGGCAGGAACGACCCGATCGGGGTCACGTGCGGCGACCCGTCGGGGTTGAGCGAGGCGATGCTGCAGTGCAGCGAGCTGCGGATCGTGCGGCGCACCATCCGCCTGACCATCGTCCACTCCTCGTCCGTGATCTCCACTGCCTACCTCCTGTGCCGTCCCCAGCGAGTGCTCCGGGAATTGACTCTACATCTATAGAGTCCTGTGCCATACTCTACGGAAGTAGAGCAGAAGGCAGGCGATACGGCGATCGACGAGCCGACCGCGGACGGAGAGCACGAGACATGGTCGAAGAGCGGCAGAACGGCCACCACCGAGCGCCGACGCCTACGCTGCGCGACTCCGGTCGGCTCGTCATCGCGGGAGTCCGGGTCATCACGGGGACCGGCGCGGTCATCCCTGCCGGCGACGTCCTCGTCGAGGGCGGACGGATCCGGCGGCTCAAGACCGGCTCGGCGGGGCCAGACCATGCCGGAGCCGATCTGATCGACGGCCGCGGCATGACGCTGATCCCGGGACTGGTCGACGCGCACTGCCACCTGGACTTCCTGCAGTGCCGCAGCGGGCTGCGCGCCTGGCTGTGGAGCAGGACGGCGCTGCCGAAGGCGCTGAGCGAGCTGGTCGCGTGCGGGATCACGGCGATCCGCACCATGGCGGACCCGCCCGAGCGGGTGCTCTCCCTGCGTCGTCGCGCAGCCCGTGGACGGGTCCGGAGCCCGCGCCTCGTCTCGGCCGGGCCTGCGCTCACCGCACCGGGCGGCCACCCCCAGGTGACCGTCGGCAAGGACAACCCTTGGCTTGCTCGGCGCATCACCCGCGGGATCCGCAGCGCCGGCGAGGGCAGAGCAGCCGTCCGCCGGCTGCACCGCGCCGGGGCGGACCTGATCAAGATCGTCTACCAGGGCGGCGTCTACGCCGACCAGGGGGTCGAGATCGCCAAGCTCTCCCCCGACGCGGCGCGAGCCGTCATCGAGGAGGCGCACCGGCTCGCCCTGCCGGTGAGCGCGCACACCCACTACGAGCACGACGTCCGCGAGCTGCTCGGCATGGGCATCGACAGCCTCGAGCACGGCATCAGCGAGCAGCCGGTCGCCGACCCAGAGACGCTCGACCGCTGGCGCGAGGCGGGCGTCCCGCTCGTGCCGACCCTGGTCATCAGCCGCGACGTGCGCAACGCCGACGGCGAGCCCTACCTCGTGCAGGCGAGCAGGAACCTCCGCGCAGCGCACGAGGCGGGTGTGCGGATCGCCGCCGGCACCGACAGCATGGTCGGCGCGCTGCCCGCGGACTCGCTGCACGACGAGCTGCGGCTGATGGTCGAGGCCGGACTGACGCCCCATGAGGCATTGCAGGCCGCGACGAGGAACGCGGCGGAGCTGCTGAGGCTAGAGGACCGAGGGGTCATCGCCGAAGGCGCGGCCGCGGACCTGGTCCTGCTCGGCGCAGACCCGCTCGAGGACATCAGCAACGTCGGCGACATCCGGCTCGTCATCAAGGACGGCAGGATCGTCCACCGCGCCGCGGAGCGGTCCCATGCGAGCCTGTCCCGCTTCGTCTCCCCCGCCGGCGAGCTGGTGTACCGCGAGACAGGCGCGGACGAGGCCGAGGTGCGCTGCTCCTTCGCCGAGCTCGACGGGACCGTCACGCGCACGATCATCCGCCGCGACCCGAGCACGGGAGAGGTCACCAGGACCGAGACGATCGAGTCCGATGAGCGCCTCGTCACCCGCCGGTGGACCTACGAGACCCCTGCCGAGGACACCCGGATCGAGGCCGAGGCGACCGCGAGCAGCATCCGGCTGACCGGCGCATTCGAGGGCGAACCGGTTTCGCGCACCTACGCGCTGCTGGGACGCCGCTGGATGCAGGGCTCGGTCTTCGACGCCTCCACCTTCATCGCAGTCGGCGAGCCGGTGCTCGAGTACGTCGCCATCGGCACCAGCGGCCACGGCGCGCTCCAGCTCACCGAGTTCGAGCTGACCAGGACACCGGCGGAGCGACCGGGCCCCGTTGTCGCTGCGGAGCTGGTGATGCCGAGGTGGCGTCGCTGGTGGTCGGCCGACCTGGAGTTCGACCCGAGAGACGGCCAGCTGCTCGTCGCGCGGCTGGGCAAGAACCAGAAGATCAGGCGCATCGACGCCGACGCCCCACACCGAGAAGGGAACGAGCCAGCATGACCACCAGCACGACGCTCCCGGAGCAGGAACGCACGGACGAGCCCAGGAGACAGAGAGAGCCGAGCGCTCCTTGGACACCCCTCACAGTGTCGCGAATCGTCGGCGCGGAGGCGCTGCCCGCTGAGGTCCGGGAGTACTGCGGGCTCGACCGGATCGACTTCGCCGACCAGGTATCCGTCACCGGCGTGCCGTGCCGCAGCGCCGAGCAGTGGGCGCGAGCGACCGTCGGCATCGTCCATCCCGTGGCGGGGACCCTCATCTGGCGCGTCGGCCTCCACGGACGCCTCGACCACCGGCGCTCCCCGGACCTGATCGGCGGCTGGCGCGTCGCCCACCGCGACGAGCGCCGCATCCGCCTGGAGATCCCGTCCACCGTGATGAGCCTGCGACTGATGCTCACGACCGAGGACGACCGGGTCACGCTCACGACCTGCGTACGCTTCGACGCGCCGCGGGGCAAGGCCGCCTGGAAGACGATCGAACCGCTGCACGGGCTCGGGGATCCTCGCTTGCTGGCAGGCGCTGCCCGAAAGGAGCGCGATCGCGAACTGCAAGGGGTCGCCGACCCAGACAGCAAGCCGAGCGGCGAGCGAGTCGTCGTGCTCGGCGCGGGCTACTCCGGACTCCTCGCCGCCCGCTCGCTCGCGCGTCACCTGCCCGAGAGCGCGCGGCTGACGCTGATCAACGAGCGCGACGTGTTCGTCGAGCGGATGCGGATGCACCAGCTCGTCGCGGGGCAGGACCTGCCGAGGATCCCGCTCTCGGACTCGATGCGCAGCACCGGCGCAGAGGTCGCCATCGGCTCCGTCGCATCGCTGGACCGGGACGGCCGCGCCGTCGTGCTCGACGACGGGCGGCGGATCGGCTACGACCGGCTCGTCTACGCCCTCGGCAGCCGGTCGACCCCAGCGCCGCAGGGATCCGTGGGAGTCGCGGACCCCGATGGGGCGGCGACGCTGCGGCACCGGCTCGGCGAGCTGCGCGGCGGGCGGGTGGTCGTCGTCGGCGGCGGGCTGACCGGCGTGGAGACCGCGTCGGAGATCGCCGAGCAGCGCCCGGAGCTCGAGGTACACCTCCTCAGCGGCGGGCCGGTCGACGCCGGCATGGCCCCGCGCGCGGGCCGACGCCTGCGCGAGTCCCTGTCCCGGCTCGGGGTCGCCGTGCGGGAAGGGGTGCAGGTCGCGCCGGACGGCTCCGGCGCGCTGCAGATCGAGTCCGCCGGGACCGCGGAGCCGCTCTCGGCCGATCTGGCGATCTGGGCGGCGGGGTTCCGCGCCTCGCCGATCGCCGAGGACGCGGGCCTGCGCGTCGACGGCCAGCGGCGCATCGTCGTGGACGACCGGCTCCGATCGGTCGACGACCCGAGGATCTACGCCATCGGGGACGCGGGCGTGATCGGCAGGCCAAAGGGGCTGGCACGGATGAGCTGCCAGACCGCGGTGGTGATGGCCTCCTGGCTGGGCAAGCGCCTCGCCCGGGAGGTGGCGGGCAGGCCCATGCCGGCGCACCGCCCGAAGTTCGTCTGGCGCAACATCAGCCTCGGCCGGGGCGACGGCCTCACCCAGTTCACCCATTTCGACGACCGGCCGCTCCCGTTCTTCCTCCACGGGAAGGCGGCGGCCAGCTTCAAGGAGCTCGTCAACCGCTTCGTCGCCTGGGAAGTGACCGGGCTGCGGCCCAGCAGCGGACGAGGCCGGCGATGAGCGAGACCATCGACTGCGTCGTGGTCGGAGGCGGCCCCGCCGGGATGATGACGGGCCTCCTGCTCGCCCGGCACGGCGTGAGCGTGCGCGTGCTGGAGAAGCACGCGGACTTCCTGCGCGACTTCCGAGGCGACACGATCCACCCCTCGACCATGAGGATCATGGACGAACTCGGCGTCGTCGACCGGTTCCTGCGCATCCCCCACCGCCGGATGGAGACCGTCGCCATCTCCGCTCCCGACGGAGAGTCGGTGTTCGCCGACTTCTCGCTGCTCCCGGAGCCCTACAACTACGTCGCGTTCATGCCGCAGTGGGACTTCCTCGACTTCGTCGCCGAGGAGGCCTCGAAGCATCCGTCGTTCGAGCTCGTCCGGCAGGCGGAGGCGACGGGGCTGCTGACCGAAGGCGGCCGTGTAACTGGAGTGCGCTGCCGGACGCCTGCCGGTGAGGAGACCGTCCGGGCGCGGCTCGTCATCGGCGCGGACGGCAGGAGTTCGACGGTGCGGGATCAGGCGGGCCTCGTCCCGACTGCGAGCGAAGCGCCGATGGACGTGCTCTGGTTCCGGATCAGCCGCCGGAGCCAGGACCGTGTGCCGTTCGTCAGCGTCGGCACGGGGTTCACGCTCATCGCCGTGGACCGCGGTGACTACTGGCAGATGGCCTACTGCATACCCACCGGCGAGCACGACCTGCTCCGGGAACGACCCGTCGACGTCGTCGCGGATCGCATGGAGCAGGCAGTGCCCGAGCTAGCGGCGCGGTTCCGGCACGAGATCGGGTCCTGGGACGACCTCCACCTGCTCAGCGTCTCCGTCGATCGCCTCAAGCGCTGGCACCGCCCCGGACTGCTGTGCATCGGCGACGCCGCGCACGCGATGTCACCGGCGGGCGGAGTGGGCATCAACCTCGCGATCCAGGACGCCGTCGCCGCCGCGCGGATCCTCGGCCCCGGGCTCGCGGCCGGGATGATCCCCACCGAAGCCGTGCTGGCACGAGTCCAGAAGCGCCGGGAGAGGCCAGCGCGGATCATCCAGGCCGGACAGGTCAGGATCCTCGCGGACCTGTATCCGAAGGACGTCGACGACCCCTACTCCACTCCGGCGGCGGCGCGCCTGATCCGACGTTCTCGGCTGCTGCAGAAGACCGTCGCCAAGGTCATCGGGCTCGGCCTGCGGCCCGAGCCTGTCGGGACGCGGTGATGGGTGCCGTGCGCATCCATCGCCTCGGCGACCCGGTCGGCCGACCGGTGCTCCTGCTGCACGGAGGCGGGGTGGCCGGCTGGATGTGGGACCCGATGATCGAGCACCTCGGCCCCGGCTTCCGCTTGATCGTGCCCGACCTGCCGGGGCACGACGGCAGCGCCGACGACGAGTACGCCTCCCACGACGAGGCGGTGGACGCCCTTGTCGCCGTCCTCGAGGCCGAGGCGGCCGGCCCCGCCCCGGTCGTCGGCTTCTCCCTCGGTGCGCAGCTTGCGGTCCTGCTGGCCGCCCGCAGGCCCGACCTCGTCGACCGAGTCGCGGTGATCAGCGCCCAGGCCGTTCCCTCGAGGTGGCCCGCAGCGACGCTCGGGCTGCTCCATGCGGCAGCGCCGCTGATGGAGAGCGAGCGGTTCGCGCGGGTGCAGGCGAGGCAGCTCTTCGTCCCGGAGCATCTGATCCAGGACTGCGTCCGGACATCGCAGCGACTGTCCACGCGCACGCTGCTGGCCTCCGTCGGGGAGAACATCCGCTTCGTCGTTCCAGACAGATGGAGCGTGTTCCCCGGCGAGGCGCTGGTACTGGTAGGCGGCTCAGAGCGATCGACGATGCGACGATCAGCGCAGCTCCTCGCAGAGCCCCACGATGATGAGCCGGAGGTCCTGTCCGGATGCGGCCATGGGATCCCGCTCCAAGAGCCGGTGTGGCTGGCGCAGAGGCTACGTCCGTGGCTGGAGAAGGCTCGATGAGTTCACGATGATCGCGGAAGCACGACGCGACCTGCTGCCTGTCAGATTCCGGCGGCCTCAAGCGGATTGAGCGCGGCGTCGAGCACGAGGCCGGAGTGCGTCCATAGGAGCGCGCCGCCAGCGTCGCCGATCACCGTCCTCCGGGCGCGCGGGATTCGCGCTGCGAGGAGCGCACCGTGATCGAGTGAGTGCGTGCGGTCACGGGCCCCGAAGAGCACGGCGACCGGGATACTGATCGTGGCGAGATCGATCGGCCAGCGCGTCGTCGCCATCATCGTGTCGGCGACGTAGCCCACGCCGATTCCAGCAAAGCCCTCCGCGAGGGCCACTCGATAGCGTGCGTCGAAATCGGGCGCGGTGTAGACGGCGCGGTCGTGCGCGTCGGAGCCGTCGAGGACCATCTTCTGCATGGCATCGGGGGTGAAGGAGCCCAGCAGATCTCGCGCGGCATCCGGTGTGCTCTGCATGAGCTCCGGCAGGGCTCGCGCGCTCTCGGGGAGCAGCTCGCGCACTGCCGGATGAGCCACCTCGTCTGCTGGTGAGACGAGGACTAGCCTCCGAGCCCAGCCTTGGACGGCCGCTGCCAGACCGAACAGCGCGCCCTGCGAGTTCGCAACGATGGGGACGACCGGGTTCGCCACTTCGAGCACGGCGGCCACGAAGGCGCGATAGTCCGCCGCCGTCGACGCCGGGGTCCGAGAGGGATAGGGGTCCGAACCGCCCATCCCGGGGCGATCCATCGTGATCAGCCGAATCCCGCGAGTATCGAGCAGATCCTCTCCAAAGACCATGGACCTGCCGGTTCCTGCCCCGGCGATGAACAGTACCGGCGTCCCGTCGTTCGGGCCACTGATGAGGCCAGTCAGCAGTCGGCCGGACGGACGATCCACGGAGCGGAAGGAAGACATCATCAGACACCTCAGGTGGTGGAGGACACGAGGGCGATCACGACACGCCCCATGCCCACGTCGGATCGCCCATGGCGGCCTGGGTGACGTCCCACAGCCTCTCGCGGTGCGCGGGGTCGCGGGCGAACCGCGGCAGCGGGACCTGCTTGAGGCGCTCGTCGACGTAGACGCCTGCGCCCCGGGCGTGACGCGGGGCGTCGAGGACGAGCCGCGCGTATACCCGCGCAATCTGTTCGGGTGCTGCGGCCAGCCGGTTCTTCGGCGCGTACAGCGCACGGAGGAGCCTCGGCTGCGCCGCGAGCCGCGCCGGGTCGAGCCGGACCGCGGGGACGCGCAGGCAGGAGACTTCGACCCTGTCGCCGACACGCTCGGCCAGCGTGACCGCGGTCATCACTTGGGCGAGCTTGGCGTGGTAGTACGCCCTGGTCGGGGTGAACCAGCTCGGGTTGTCCAGCTCGTCGAACCGGATCGCCAGCCGCGGCATCGTCACCAGCCCCTTGCTCGCGACGAACACCACCCGCGGCTCGGACGCGGCTGCCAGCGCCGGGCTCAGCCTGGCCGTGAGCTCGACGGGGCCGAGGTGGTTCGTGGCCCAGAACAGCTCGTGCCCTTCGGCGCTGCTCCGCGCCGTGCGCACGGCCTGGTCGAAGACGGCCGCGTTGTTGATGAGCGCGTCGAGCGGGCCGGCATCGACGATCTGCGCGGCGGCGCGGTGGATGCTCGCCGAGGATGCCAGGTCGAGCTCCACCGATTCGATCCGTGCCCGTTGCTCCTCAGGCAGTTCGGCGAAGGCACGGCGTGCGCGTCCGAGGTCACGACACAGCGCGAGGACGCGATGCCCTTGGGAGGACAGGAGCACCGCCGAACGGAGCCCGATGCCGGCGTTCGCACCGGTGACGGCGATGCGTCTGGGCATCAGGAACGCTCCTCGTCGGTCGCTTCGCGGACGCTCCCATGTCCGCTGAGCCCGTCCGCGAACCCGATCAGCGCCGTTGCGTACTTCTCCGTCTGGGCGAAGTGGACGTCGTGCGAGCTGCGCACCCGCACGGTCTCATTGTCGGGCAGGAGCTGCTCGACGCGCGCCAGGTCGTCGTCGAGGGCCGCGAGGAGGTTGCCCTGGCGGTCGTGGCGGGTCGGGGTCGCCTTCACGAAGACCGTCGGACACGAAATGGCTCGAAGCGTGTCGGCCTGGTCGAAGCCGTCCAGCCAGCTGCTGTCGGCGAACGCCGTGGTGAAGCGCAGGTCGAAGGGCTGGCTCATGGTGCCCCAGATCCGGTTGATGCTCACCCCGGCCCAGCGCACGATCGGCAGGCGGTTGGGATCGGCCCGCCGCTGCTTGACCACGCTGCGGGTGAAGACCTTCCAGAACGGTCCGAAGAACCGCGTCCAGTAGCTGCCGGGCATGTACCAGCACACCCAGTCCTTCTCGTCATCCTGGGCGACGAACTCCACCGCGCTCTCCCACGCGTCGACGTAGACGTAGGTCGTCTTGATCCGGTCGGGCTCGGTGGAGAAGAACGGGGAGTCCTCGAAGAGCACGCCGTGCACGAGATCGGGCCGGCGCGCGGCGACGAGCGAGGCGATCAGCCCGCCCGAGGAGTGCCCGGCGATGACGACGGGGCCGTCGAAGGACTGCTCGATCAGCGCGGCCATGTCGTCGGCGATCTGCGCTCCCGTGTAGTCCTCGGGGTTCCAGGTGCTCTTCCCGTGGCCGTGCACGTCGACGACGAGAACCTGATAGGTCCCGATGAGCTCCGGAAGCGCCTTGGCGTACTCCTGCCACACGCAGCCCTGACCCGGGATCAGCAGCAGCGGCACGCCGCCGTCCCGCGGGCCTTCCGCGACGTTGAGCTCGAGGCCCTCGCGAATGCGGACCGTCTTCTCCCGGAAGCCCAGCCGCTCCGCCTCGCGGACGTGCTTGTCGAAGTAGTCCTTCGTCTTGCGGCACGCGAGCAGCGCACGCGCGCCGAAGACGGCCGTCGTGCACGCGATGGAGATGAGGACGTTGAGCAGGATCGGGTTCATCGCCGGGCGCTCCCTGTACTGCGGTGCGCGACGTTCGTCGACGTGGTTCCCATGAGTCCTCCCGTGCTCGGCGTGGATGCCTCGAACTCATCGACCATAACATAGACTATGTTACGGTAGGTCTCGACGCCGGGAGAGAATGTTGCGTCACCAGAAGAGCGAGGAGCGAGGGCCATGAGCGCAGCGAGGCAGCGATGGCTGGACATGGGCATCGAAGTGCTCGCCGAGGAGGGCGGCGTCGATGCGATCCGCATCGACCGCCTCGCCGAGCGGCTCGGCCTGTCGACCGGCTCCTTCTACCACCACTTCCGGGGTGCGGCCGGGTTCAAGAAGGACCTGTTGGCGCACCTGGAGGAGGTCCAGACCGTCGGCTTCGCCGACGCGGTCGCCGACACCGACGTGGCCCCCGGCGACGGCGCTAGGACCTCTGCGGACCTGATCAGCAGGCTCGCCGCGGCACGCGCCGAGTACCGTCGTCCTCGCCTCGAGGCGGCGCTGCGGGCCTGGGCGCTCACAGACCCCGATGCGGCGCGGACGCAGGCCGCGATCGACGAAGGGCGGCTGGAGACCATCCGCGCGGTGTGGCGGCAGGTCACCCCGGACGAGGAGGAGGTGCGGCTGGCCGCGCTGCTGCCCTACGTCGTCGCTATCGGGGCGAGCGCGATCATGCCGCCCCTCGGCGACGACGACCTCCACAAGCTCTACGAGATGATCGTCTCCCTCGTCCCCGACCCCGCGGCCGAGCAGGACGACGACGAGCCGTGAGGGCCCTGTTCCTCACCGCCGACCTGGGCGGGAACGTTCCCCCGACCCTCTCGGTCGCCGAGGAGCTCACGAGGCGAGGCGTCGACGTCGAGGTCACCGGGCTCGACGAGGGCCGCACCGCGCTGCCCCAGACCGCGTTCGAGCCGGCTCTCGCCGCGGGCCCCGGAGCAGGCGGGAGGGGCCTGGCGAAGGCGGGGTCGATGCTGCGCCTCATGGCGGGCCGCGGAACCCGCGGCGCGGCGGAGCGCCTCGTGCCCGACAGGCAGGCGGACGTGGTGGTCGTGGACTGCATGCTGCCGGCCGTGCTGGCAGGGGCACTGCGCGCCGAAGCGCCGGTCGCGGTCCTGTTCCACACCCTCGGCGAGTACTGGATCCGCGCCTTCGACGGCGGCGCGGGCGGGACCCTCTTCGGCGCATCGGGACTGCGGCCGCGAAGGCTCTGGGAGCGCGCGCAGGCCAGGCTGCTGCTGACCGACCGCGAGCTCGACCCGAGCAGCGACGATCCGACGCTGCACCGGTACAGCTGGACCGGCACCGCTGAGCAGGGTGCCGCCCCGGCACCGCGCGAGGATTCTGCGCGCCCGCGAGTGCTCGTCGCGCTCAGCTCGACCGACTGGCCGGGCATGCTGCCCGTCTACCGCCGGATCGTCGCAGCGCTCTCGGACCTGCCCGTGGACGCGGTGGTCACCACCGGTGGCGTCGACCTCGGCGGCGAGCTCGCGGGCACGGCCAACGTCGAGGTCCTCGGCTGGGCCGATCACAGAGAGCTGCTGCCTCGGACGGACCTGATGATCGGCCACGGCGGGCACTCCTCGACCATGAAGGCCCTCGCCCACGGCGTGCCGCTGCTGGTGCTGCCCATCAACCCGACCTCCGACCAGCGCCTCATCGGCCAGGTGACCCAGGAGCAGGGGCTGGGTCGATGGCTGCCGAAGCGGGCGAAGACCGACCAGATCCGGGACGCCGTGCACGCGATCCTCGCCGACGCCGGGCTGCGTGAGCGCGCGGCGCGGACCGGAGAGCGTATGCGTGCGCTGCGGCTCGGTGCCGCGGTCGCCGCCGATCGAATCATGGAGACGTTGGGGAAGGACTGATGTGGTGCGCGGAGGACCGATGCCGCGTCGGACGTCTCGGGGCCGTGCGACCTCAGGTCAGCGCAGGATCGCAGCTACGACCGCCGATCAGACGCAGAGGCCCTATCGTGAGACGGTCAGGCAACGGTGCCGGATGAGGCACCTGGCGATGAAGCCGCAGACCGATGGCCCAGCTGCTCGAGAAGCAGACGCAGTCGGTGCTCGATCTCGTCCTCGGTCGGCACCGGCGGGTACAACGCAAGCACGACGGAGCCGAATAGAGCGTCGCGAATCGTGGCAGCATCCGATCCGGCAGGGAAGTCCCCAGCGTCGATGGCGCGTTGGGCGACGCCCTGCAGCGCGTCCAGGCGAGGCTGGAGATGCCGATCTGCATATGCCTGCACCAGATCGGGTCGGTCGACCGTCGAGCCGATGACCCGTGCCATCAGGTCTCGGTACCGCTGCTGGCTAAGTTGGCCGGCTATCGCAGGGACCACGTCGTCGATCGTGGCGTCCGGCGGGAACGGTTCGGGGCCGGGCGTGCGGACGTGGTCGATCGCCGTGATCAGCAGTTCTTCCTTGGACTTCCATCGCCGGTAGACGGTCAGCTTCGCCACTCCTGCGCGGCGAGCGATCGCCTCGACGCTGGCGGCGTCCGGCCCCAGCTCGATCAACAGCTCGATCGCCGCATCGAGGATCGCTGCGTCGCGGGCGGCGCTGCGCGGCCGCCCACGTCCGGTGGCCCGCGCTGTCATGCCGGGCGAAGAATCTGCTGCAGCCATGGTGAAAGACTCTCGGATTCGGGGCCTCCGCGCCAGCCGATGTGGCCGTCGGGCCGGACGACGACAAGGTCGGCTCGCATGTTCGGAGAGCTGAGCGCTACTACCTGGTCGTCACCGACCTGAGCGGCGAGTACCCGCCTGTGACGGTCGGCGACGACCAGGTCGGCAGCGACCACTGCCCAGCGTCCAGCGAGCGCGCGGTGCAGAGTGCTTTGCGCGCCGTCGGCCAGCCGGCACTCGAGGTCCGGCATCCGGTCGCCCTGCATCGGCCTGCGGCGGAACAGCGAAGAGGACCTCGCCAATGGACCGTGCCGGTAAGTCACGGTCAGCTGCGACGCCACCAGCCACAGTCTCCGCTGCACGGCAGGGATCCGCATCGCGGGCATCACCAGGAAGTCGCGGACGAACCGCTTCCACCTCCGGTCTGGGAGCATGATGCCGACGGCTCCAGTCGTCGCGGCTAGCATCTTCGCTGCGAGCGGCCGACGTTCCGCGTCGTAGCTATCCAGCAGTTGCTGGCCTGCTCGGCCGGCTGCGACCAGACCCAGCTTCCAGCCGAGGTTCTCTGCGTCGCCCAGACCTGTGTTCTGACCCTGCCCGCCGCTGGGGCTCTGGATATGTGCCGCGTCGCCAGCGATCATGATCCGGCCATTGCGGTACTTCTCGGCCAGCCGCCGGTGGATCCGGAACTCCGTGGCCCACAGGACCTCGCCGGCCGCCGCAGCGTCAAGGCCGCTTCGTCGGGTGAACTCGCCGAGGACGAGCTCGGCGATCTGCGCCTCGCTCAATCCGCCCGGAACCTCCGGGTCGGGTTCGCTGAACACTCGCCACGCACCGCCGGGAAGCGCCGTGACTGACAGCATCCGGCCGGTGTCCATCCAGGTGACGCTCCCGTCAGGGTCATACGGCCAATCGGCGCGGACGTCGATCATCAGGAGCCGATCGATGAGCTGCGTGCCTGGGAAGTCGATCCCGGCGAGGTGCCGCACGGCGCTGTGCGCGCCGTCGCAGCCGACCAGCCAGTGGAATCGCTCCCGCTGCGTTCCCGACCGGACGTCCAGCGTCGCCGTCACGTCGGCCTCGTCCTGGTCGGCGGCCGCCAGACGGGTCCCCCACTCGATCGTCGCGCCGAGCTGGCTCAATCGATCCCGCAGCGCACCCTCGACCTCGGCTTGCGAGACCAGGAACGTCGGCTTCGGCAGAGAGGCGACGGCCCGTCCCACCTGTAGGCGGAGCTTCGTCTTCGGGCCTTCGTTGTAGTACAGCGTGAGCAAGGAGCGCGACCGCTTCGGCAGATCGCCGAGCGCGCCGATCCGCTCAAGCACCTCGACCCCTCGCGACTGCAGTCCGAGGGCTCGAGATGTCGTGGCCGGCTCGGACGCGGCGTCGATGATGCGCACGCGCACCCCATGAAGCACCAGATGCACAGCCAGGGCCAAGCCGGTCGGCCCAGCGCCAACGATAAGAACGCTGTCGGACATACTGTATACGGTACGGTACCGTTTACGAACTGTCCAGGGCCATTGAGCCATGCCCCGGACCAGACCCGACTGCCACGGTCGCGGCAATCAGCGCGTCAGTAGCCATTCATGGACCCAGGCGGCCTGCCTTCCCAGCGCCGCCGCCGGCGTGGCGCGGACGACGAGGTCGCGCGCCGCGCAGAGCAGCGGTCCCGGTGCATGGGCGAGCCTGCCGATCATCCGCGATCGCGCAGCGACCCTCTGGGGCCGCGGCCGGCGGAGCTCGTCGTAGCGGCGGAGCGCTTCATCCAGGAGCTCGGGCGCGTCTCCGCACTCCGTCCCCGCGAACGGAGCGATGAGGCCCACCAGTGTGGCGGCGTCCTCCATCGCCATGCCGCCGCCTTGGCCGAGGTCGGGCGTCATCGCATGCGCCGCGTCGCCGAGCAGCACGGCCCGGCCCCGCGCGAAGGTCGGCAGGTCGCCGCTCAGCTCCTCGATCGGGAGGTACTGCATGGCCGCCGGATCCGTCGCGTCGATCAGCTCCGGGATCGGCCGGTGCCAGCTCCCGAACAGCTCCCGGAGCAGCGCCGGGTCGCCCGGCTCGTCGATCCCAGCCGTGCGGACGCCGAACCAGTAGACCCGGCCATCGGCGAGCGGCGCGATCCCGAAGCGGCACTCGACGCCCCACGTCTCGCCGGCCTCGCCACGGAGCTCGACGGGAGCGGCGGTGATCCCGCGCCAGGTCGCGTATCCCGAGTAGGCCACGCCCGGGTCCTCGGGCCATCCGGTGCGCACCGCGCTGCGGAGGCCGTCCGCCCCGATGACCAGGTCGAACCGGTCCCAGGCGCGACGGGCACCTGCAGTCCCGGACCCGACGCTCTCGACGAGGCCGTTCGGGTACATCGAGGTGACCCGCCTGCCTGTGCGGACGGTGCCGGCCGTGACCGCATCGGACAGGAGCCCGTGCAGATCGGCTCGGTCGATCACGCGCAGCTCTGCGACCGCGTCGGCGGGGAGCGTCGACAGCCACGCTCCCGAGGGGCGTCGCTGCCCGGCGCGGAGCCCTTCGGTCCGGGTCGTGACAGCGCGGAACGCGTCGCCGACCCCGAGCGCGTCCAGCGCGCGGATCCCGTTGGAGAAGACCGACAGCCCGGACCCGCCGGAGCGGACCTCGTCCGCACGCTCCAGGACGACGACCTCGACACCGGCGCGCTGGAGCCCTGCGGCGGCGCAGAGCCCTCCGATGCCGGCACCGACGATCCCGATTCGCCTCGCAGACCCTCCTCTACTTCCGTAGAGCCTGACACCAGGCCTCTACAGATGTAAAGTCGGAGTCGTGGAGAAGACAGTCATCGAGAGCACGAGCACCCGGAGCGCGCGGCGGGACCAGATCGCCGAGGCGGGGATCCGCATCATCGCGCAGCGCGGTGTCCGCGCGCTCACGCACCGGGCCGTCGACGACGAGGCGCACCTGCCTCCCGGATCGACCTCGTACTACGCCCGCACGCGGCGGGCGCTGATCGACGAGATCGTGCGGGTGCTGGCCGAGCACTCCATCTCCGACCTCGAGGAGGCGGCGCGCGGCTTCGCTTCCCGCGAGGGAGCCTCGGGTCCCGTGGCTCGCGACGAGCTGGTGGCCTCCATGATCGAGGCCGTCGACGCGCTGGCCCGACGCCCCGACGAGCTCAAGGCGCGCTGCGCCCTGCTGCTCGAGCTCGACCACGACGAACCCGCACGCACCACGCTCGCGGAGCGGTCCCCCGTGCTGCGGCAGATGGCGCAAGGGGTTACCGACGCCCTCGAAGCCGCCGGCATCGCCGCGACGACCGACCACGCCTTTGACCTCATGAGCCTCTGCGACGCGCTCCTCATGCGAGCCGTCATCACCGGAATGCCGCCGCAGGTCGCGCCGATCCTGTCCGCGTACGTCCACGGACTGGCCGACGCGACCGCCGGGTCGGCACGAGCCGGTGCCCGGCGACGCAGCGGGCAGTCGTGATGGGCGGCGCATTCGACGTGCCTATGGAGCCCGAACGCGCCCAGCTCGACGCCTTCATCGAGGATTACCGGCGCGGCATCGAGGCGACCCTCAGCGGACTCAGCGAGGAGCAGGCGCGACGTCGCCTCGTACCATCGGCGACGACGCTGCTCGGGCTGCTCAAGCACGTCACCTGGATGCAGAAGGTGTGGTTCGAGGAGTGCGTCGGCGGCACGCCCCGAGGCGAGCTCGGCCTCGTGCAGACGCCCGACGAGTCCTTCCAACTGGCCGATGCCGACACCATCGCCTCGGTCCTCGCGGCTCACCAGGAGGCATGCGCGACGGCCCGGAAGGTGGTCGATGGCCTGCCGCTGGACGCCGTCGTGACGGGCCACCGCGCCGGGCCGCGCACGCTGCGCTGGGTGCACTTACAAGTCCTGCGAGAGCTCGCACACCACTGCGGCCACGCCGACATCCTGCGCGAGCAAGTACTCGCGGACGCCGAATGAAGTCCGGGATCGCGCCAACGAAGTCCAGGCACGTCCTCGGCCCCGAGCCCACACGTCGAACGAGACAGGCTCGCCAACTCAGCCGTCGCGTCCCGACGGGCTGAGCTGCCTTCGAGACCGCATCAGTCGTCGTCGCGCAGGCGCTTGAACTCGGCCTCGGCCAGGTCCGCCTCGGCGCGGAGCTCGTCGACGAGCTGCGGGGCGGTCAGCGTCGGGTGCTCTGCCAGCAGCTCCGCGACGCGGCCGGCGGCATAACGCCTGGAGGCGCGCTTCAGCTCCGCGTCGAAGATGGGGTCCGTCTTGGGCAGGAGGTGCTCCTGGCTGGTCATCGCTCGATCGTAGGCCGCGAGAGCGACACGAGGACCTGGGCGTGCCGCGCCCTCTTCGCCCGAGCCTACGAAGCCACGGCCGAGACCAGCCGCAGCTCTGCGGCGTCCAGTGCCGCGAGCACGCGCTCCGGCGCTTCGATCAGGCCGAGCAGCCCGCTCGCCCGGCGCGCCCACTTCTCGGGGTCGTCGCCGTCGCGGAACGCGGCGGCCGACTCGACCTGAAGCCGGAGGTTGACGGGCAGCCGGGCCGCGAGATCCGCGGCGAGCTCGCTCGCCACGGCCGAGCGCCGCGAGGGCCCCGGCCTCGATCGACCGAGGATATCCTCCGTCGGAACCGGTGCCGCCGAGGCGCTCTCGAGCGCAGCGACCGCCCGGCTCGCCCAGTGATCAGGCCCGTCGAGGGGCAGCGGGAGCGACACCTGCTGGACGCTGGCAATCGCATCCCGCCCCAGTGCGAGGGAGATCCCACCGGGGTCCTCGCGGCGGTTGAGGTAGCGGGTCACGTCGACGCCGGGAGGGCAGACATCGGCGAGGACCACGTCGCCGAGCCAGTCGCTCGGATCGACGACCCAGCTCTCCCGCACCACGACATCCGGCCGCAGGCGCACGCGATATAGGTGGAACTCGCTCCGGCTGTCAGCCTGGTTGGCGATCCGCCGCAGCATGTTGTGGATCGCGGCCTCATAGGTGCCGACGTGGAGTGCCTTCGCCCTCTGGCGCGCGGCCCATGCCGCGACGTGTTCGTCGCCGCCCATCCGCCTCCGCGTCACGGGCGTGAGGACCGCGGCGGGATCGAAGTCCTCCGTCGGCCAGTCCGCGTGCGTGCTGGTGTGGTACCACGCGAACCGAGCGACCTGGCCGTCGTCGAGGGCCGGATCATCGAGGTCGACGGTCACCCGCGGCGCGTCCTCGTGCTCGCAGGTCAGGCCGCAGCCGGAGCACTTCTCTCCGCCCTGCTCCCAGCGGTCGATCCAGTCAAGGTCGACGCGGAACCGATGATGGCAGGCGGCGCAGAGCATGCTCCGGTCGCGAGAGAAGTCGATCGGTCGTTCCACACGGACATTCTCGCAGGCAGGGTCGACAGAGCCCAGCTCACGGTCGTTGAGTCACTGGCCATGAAGGCCTCTCTCGATCCTCCCCGCCTTGCCCGCTTCTCCCGCCTCCCGCAGGTAGCGGACGGCGGTGCTGACGAGTTCCCGCAGCCGCTCGATCTCCCGCTCCGCGGCATAGCCTCGCGGCTGCTGACCCCATGCCCGGGCGAGGGCGAAGCTCGGTGCCCACTCGCGGAGGAGGTCGTGCTCGTGCCGGTTCCCTGGTTCGAAGCCCTCGGCCTTCAGCGAGTCCTCCCAGCTGCGCAGGTAGAGGTCGACGAGCTCGGGCTCCGCGGCAGCGAACGCCTCTGCCGCCTTGAAGGCGGTTCGGAACGAGAGATGCCACCTACCGTGCCGGTCCTGATAGTTGGCGGGATCGTCCACGAAGGGAGTTCCTGACAGCCTGCCTCGAGCCCAGTACCGCTCTGCCGAGGCGGCGTCGGTGTCCCATCGCCTCTGGAAGCCGGTGTACTCCCCGCTGGCAATCATCACCGCCGAGATCGCCTCCTCCGACACCCCGTCCCATGCGAGCTTGTTCGCGGCCTCCAGCCGGGCGGCGCGTTCCTCGTCCCGGAGGAGCTCCTTCCGCTCCTTCCACAGACATACCAGCTGACGCGTCAGGATCCATTCGTCCAGCCCCTCCAGCTCACCGCCCTCGTAGCGGATCCTGCACTGGCGCACGTGGACCGGACCGATGTAGGTCACCTTGATGAGCGGGTCGCCCGTGCGGGAGCCCTTGGGCCGGAGCGCGTACTTCCGCCCCTTCGCGAGCTCGTCCTTCTTCATCGCTCCATCCTCACCGGAGAGACGCGTCGACGCCAGAGTCCACTGCGGCTTCCGGACGCCGCCCCGACCGCGAAGAGGTGGGAGAGCCCATCCGCGAAGGGCGGACGGGCTCTCGTCAGGCGAGGGGGCGGTCACTCGGCAGAGCGTGCTGCCCTCTCTGCGTCGACGCGCTTCTGGAACCCCGACTCCGTCTCTCGGAGCTCGACGTTGACCCAGAGTCGCCGGTCATGATCGGGCTCCTCGTACTCGGCCTCGACGATCTCGAAGTCGACGACTCGACTCGCGTGGATGAAACGCCCATCGAGGACGGACCACGGAATCTTCTCGAGGTCAGCGACCACGAAGACGGAGCCCGCCCAGATCATCGCGGCCTCGCTGATCTGATCGAAGTCCATCTTCTCGATCTCGGCCGGTTCGTGCCAGCGCCTGAGCGCATCCTTCGCGTCGATGCGGGCGTCGAACTCCTTCTCGAACTTCTTGCTGTCGAACGGGCCCTGTTCGATGATCTCTTCGATGGTCGCGTTCTTGAACATGTGTCAGCCTCCTGGGGCAGGTGATCGCGCCGGCGAAGCCAGCACTCGACGTGGACTGCAGTGGCGAACGGGTCGATTTGGCAGCGTGTGCTACCCTTTCATCCGGTCCGGTGATCTTGGGCAGACTCATACCTCGACCTCATTCACCGAGAACCCGGACGAGCTCTGCTCGTCAACAACAAGGCGACCAACGAGCAGAGCTCAAGTCCACGTCCTGCCCGACTCCGTCCGGGCCACGAAGACGAGACCGCCGCCCCGTCCCTCGAACGAAGCCCGGCGCTCCGCCGCAGCGGCAGCCCGAGCGCTCGCGCCCTCGGGCAGGGACGTGCATCTGTGACGCGCCCGGGCGACGCGCGAAACAGAGCGGGCGTCAGCCGACGGGCCGAATCAGCTCCGGACCGTCCCCGCGCAGCGGACCCACCGCATGGAATTCGAGCTCCTCGATCACGGGAGCCGCGGCGTCGACCATCGCATCGACGAGGGGCTGCGTCCCCTCGGTGCCAGGATCGAGCCACTCCTCCTGCACGCTCTCCGGGAGGATCAGAGGCGCGCGATCGTGCAGACCAGCGACGGGCCCGGCCGAAGGGCGGGTGAGGATCGTGGCTGTGAGCAGCCATTCCGGGCTCTCGCCGCCCTTGGGCTTCCACCAGGAGTAGAGGCCCGCGAAGAACACGGGTACGCCGCCCGGCGCATGGATCCAGTGAGGGACCTTGGTGCCGTCCTCGCCGGTGCGCCACTCAAAATAGCCGGCTGCGGGCACGAGTGCTCTGCGGCTCTTGAGCGGACCTTTCCACGTCGCCTTCTCGGCGATCTGCTCCGCGCGCGCATTGAACGTCGGGAACTTCAATTTCAGATCCTTCGCCCACGGCGGGACGAGCGACCACCTCGCCGTGCTCACGCGCCGCGTGATCTCGCCGTCATCGAGAGTCTCGAGGAGGATCGGCATCGTCTGGGTCGGCTTGAGATTCCAGGTGCTCCACGGCTCCCACTCCCGCCAGTTCCTGCCGGTGGACTCGACCCAGGCTGCGATCGCCGCGTTGACGTCGTCGTCGATCGCGAACCGTCCGCACATGGCCGCCTCCTCCGTAGGGTGCGGTCATCGTAGCCACAGGACCGCAGGACGTCATCAAGCCCAGGGGTTCGCGTCCCGCCAGTGCGCAGCCCACCACGGATCACGCCGGTGACGCCCGCTGCGCGGCTTCGTGCTGCGCAGGTCGACGGCCTCGAGGATCCAGGACCGCACTGCGCCGTCGAGCTCGTCCCAGCGGTCGGCCCACTCGATCGCGAGGATCACCAGCTCAGCGTGACGGCTGGAGATCATCACCGAGCCCGGCGGGAGTGCACGGTCCCGATTGGAGTTCGTCACTTCGACGCGGGTCCCGGAGATCGTCAGGCGCAGCCGGATCACTATCCCCTCGACGACGGACATCGCCTGCATGTGCGCGTGATGGATCTCCTCGGGCAGTCCGCTCATGCCGGCTCCATCGTCCCGGGGTCCTGAGACTCCTCACCCAGTCCGGCCCAGAGATCGACCTCTCCGGCCGCAGCGAAGGAGCTCGCCCGTTCGAACCACGGCACGACGCGCTTCCCGGTCTTCCGCTCCTCGATCTCCAGCCGGACCCTGTAGGCCCACTCGGCGTCTGCTCGTCTCGACATGAAGACAGGATCAGCCTGGGTACCGACGGACGAGCGACGAGCACGGCCTGCAACCCATCCGCCGAGCACAGCTCCAGGCCACGGGCCCCTCCCCAGGCGACACGGGTCGCGAGCGCCTCGGGCACGCCTTCGAGCTGCGAGGCGTCCCCGGCCTGCTGCTCGGCGTGCTCGCGGGAGTAGGTGCAGTGGCCGCAGAAGCGCTTCTCTCAGCCGCCCCTCCACGGGGTGAAGCGAGAGGGGTGCCCTTGGGTCCCGGGACCTGGGTACCGAAAGCCCTGGGACCTCAGTCCCGCTTCGTGCTCCAGCACGGTACCTGAGGCCGGGGTGCGCTCGCTCGGGCGTCGCATCGGCCGTCAGCAGATTCGGGGGAATACGTCCTTCGCCGTCACCGCAGACGAGGCCCGCCGCAGGTCCGCCGAGGCTCGACGGCCTCGGAGCCCGGATCGCCTGGATCTGCCCGAGGCACGGATTGCAGTTCATCGTGGACCCCTTCGAGCACCTCCGCTGATCCCGAGGTGCTACTGGCCGCCGTCCTCGCGGAAACGCTCAGCGCGCAGCCGCGCCTGAAAGCCCTGGATCCGCTCGGCGCGCTCGAGCGCAGCGACGCTCCTCGCGATCTCCTCCTCGGTGATCGGGCGGGACAGGCGCTCGGCGAGTCGTGCGGAGTACGCGTCGAAGACCCTGCTGATCGCCTCGTCCCGCGCGACCAGGTCGTCGACCACGGCCTGGAGCCGGGCCGCGAGCGAGACCGGGTCGTCCCCCTCCTCGACGGCGACCGCCCGACCGACCTCGGCCACGCCCGCGACGACGATCGAGACGTCTTCCCCGTCGCCGACGACGAGGGCCTGGCAGAGGTGGTCGGAGGGCAGGGCCAGGAGCTCGACCGCGAGGAGCGCGACCGCCACGCGATCGCGCTCCTCGGCGGGCAGCGCATCCCAGCGCCGCAGGACCTCCCGGCGGTCCTCGGTCAACGCCGCCGTCCGCGGTAGTCGTCGGGCAGAACTCCCTGGTAGCGACCCGTCTTGACACGCGTCGGCCGCGAGCCGTGGTTCAGCCAGACGACGAGCTTCGCGAACGAGTGCCACAGTCGGCCGCAGAGCCACCAGCCGAGAGCGCAGACCCCCGTCATGACGAGGATCGGGAGGTACTGGTCCCCCATCACGCTCAGAACGGAGGTCGAGCCCATCACCATGACGACGAGGATCCCGCCGAGCGGCCGTCCCCACTTCCCGATACCGAGCACGTGCGCCTCGAGCGGTGCGGCCTCGCGGTCGTGCTCGCGCTGGAGGCGATCGAGCTCGGCGGCCCGCATCGCCAAGCGCCTCTCGTGCCGGCGGCGGTCGAGCTCCGGGTCGAGCGGCTCGAAGTCTCGATCGTCCCAGGTCACGCGTCGACGTCCTCGGA
Source organism: Brachybacterium hainanense (assembly GCF_042434575.1). Taxonomy (NCBI): domain Bacteria; kingdom Bacillati; phylum Actinomycetota; class Actinomycetes; order Micrococcales; family Dermabacteraceae; genus Brachybacterium; species Brachybacterium hainanense. Next base: position 57,447 of record NZ_JBHLSV010000012.1, on the reverse strand, counting down.
CGGATGGGCAGCCTTGTAGGCGCGGTACACGCGCTTCGGGATCACGCCCCGGGCCGCGACGTGGTAGCCGTGCCGGCGGGCCCAGTCCTTGATGGCGTCCCGCTCCTCGCGGGTCGTGTCGGGCACGAAGCGCTTGGGGACCTGCACCGGCCGGTCAGGCTCGCGGCTCGCGGCCCAGTAGGGCCGGAGCAGCTCGTCCAGCTCGGCGCGCTCGGCCTCCGTGAGGTCGACGACGCGCCACTCGGCGTCGAGGCCGAGGGTCACAGTAGCGGCGTCAGGGGCTCCAGACAGGTCGGAGATGATGGTGTGAGCGATAGCCATGATTGCGTCCTCTCGACGATCGATCAGGGTCTTCGTCGGCTCGGACGCCGAGCGACGCGCGATGCGCTCCCCTGCTCCTCGTCGACCTGCGCCTCGGACACGGCGGCGTCGCAGGCGTCTGCGACGCCCTCGCCTTCGGCGTCCAGGACCTCCTCCCAGTCAGCGCCCATCGCTCAGCCCTCGGACCCGCAGTCGGACTCGAACGCCTCCAGCAGCGCCTTGCCCGCGTCCGAGTCGTCCTTGACGTAGACGTCGCCGCCGAAGCTGATCGAGGTCTCGCTGACGGTCACCTGCTCGGTGCCCGTGCGCTCGTTGCGGGAGTCGTCCCCGGCGACGGTCCAGATCACCTGGGTCCGGTCGTCGTTGAACTCGCCCATGCTGGTGACCTCGGGCTTCTCGTACACGCCCTCGCACTTGTACTCATGGTGCGTCAGCTGCCCGTCCTCGACCACGAGCTGGCCGAGGTTGGAGGTCCCGTTGACGTCCTCGATGTAGTAGGTGCCGTCGGCGCTCGAGCCGCCGGAGCACCCGGCGAGGGCGAGCAAAGCCGCCGCCGCGACGGCGATCGCCGATGCTGAGGTGGCGCGGCGGACGGTGGTGGCTTCGGACACGTTGGGACCCCCTGGGTGCGTCGGCTTCGAGACGTCGACGCCACAGTCCGTCCAGGCAAGCAGACGTCCCAGATCGGACAGGCTGCCGACTCGCACTCGAGAGTACACGAAATAGGCGCGTTTAGGTGACTGTGCAATAGAAGTGACTCCGCAAGTGTGGAGGCGTGCCCATTCCAGTCCCAGATCTTCATGCCCTTGGCGTCGAGATCGCACGTCTCCGTCGGAACCGGGGCATGTCCATCGACAGACTGGCAGAGGCAGCGGGGGTACACCGGAAGACCATCATCGAGATCGAAGCCGGACGGGTCGCCGCCAGGGTCTCGACGCTGCACGCGATCGCCCACGCGCTGGGGACACCGCTCACCGAGCTGGTCGCACCCCTGTGCGCGAGGCATCTCAAGTCGGTGCAGACGCCTACACCGATCATCTAGAGCGAGCCTCGGGCGAGACGTCTCCGCGCCATCCGACTCGCTCGCGGACTCACCCAGGAGCAGATCGCCGAGGAGCTCGGCGTCACGGTGCGCTACTACCCCGGGCTCGAGCGCGGCGAGCGGAACCTGACGCCCGACTCGGTGGACGTCCTGGCGGAGCAGTTGGGCGCAGCAGTGAGGTTGACGGTCGAAACGACGTCACCCGGGCAGCCTGATCATCGGTCACAGCGCGCCCGTCAACAATGCGGAGCGCCGTTGAAGGACGATCGAGGCGATATGAGCGGCGGCCGTCTGCGGTGACTCGTGCTCCCAGATGCGCACGGTGATCCATCCCGCGTCTGCGAGCCGGAAGTCGGTGTCAGCGTCCCGTTCCCGATTCCGGGCGATCTTCCCCGACCAGTACGCGGAGTTCGCCCGCGTCTCCCGCCGGCCGTGCTCGGGGCACCCGTGCCAGAAGCAGCCGTCGATGAAGACGGCGACCTTCGCAGGACCGAAGACGATGTCGGCCCGCCGCCGCAAATTCGGCAGCGGGGCGCGGTCGACGCGGTACCGGAGCCCCATCGCGTGCAGGAGCCTGCGAACGGCGAGCTCCGGAGCGGTGTCCCGTGTGCGCTGCAGCTGCATCCGGCTGCGGACGCCCGGGGTCGACGCGTAAGACGTCGCCGCGGACTCGGGCCGACTGGTACGCTCGCTCGTTCCTGGCCGCCCAGCCATGCCTCAATCATCCAACTCTTCAGGCGACGGGTCGACACCCCTACCATCGGCGTCTGGGTCAAGGACCTGCGCCGGCGTGTTCAGCAGCGCGGAGATGTCGGCGAAGAGGTCCGTGAGGTCGAACAGGTGCTCCTTCATGTGGAGCCACCGCTGGTACTTCTTCGCATTCGCATGATCTCCGGTGAGCGTGGACGGCGGCACGCCAGCGCCTGCCGGGATCCTGGAGAACGGCGCGTAGAGCTCGAGCAGCATGCGCTTGTTGACGTGGTAGACCCGGTCGACCAGCGGGTCGGTGCTGAGGTGGCGGAGGATGTTCGGCTGGAACTCACTGACCCCGAACGCGATCTGCAGGTCGGGCCGACGCCGCCTGTAGAAATACGACTCGTGCAGGTAGGTGCCGATCCGCTCCTTGCGCAGCGTCCACTTCGTCGAGATGAGCAGCCGGAAGTCGCGCGGGCCGAACAGCACCAGGTCGGGCTTGGAATGGTAGCCGACAGGGGCCAGCTCGAATCCCTGCAGCGTGTGAAGGTCGGGCGTCCGGGACGGGGTGACTCCGCACAGCTTGCCGATGATCACCTGGAGGGAGGTCTCGAACGCCGCCCCCGTGACGTTGGGGTCACGCTTCTTCTGCAGCGGCCCGAAGCCCTGGCTCGACCGCTCATTTCCGTAGGCGGCCCCGATGTGGTCGACCAGAGCGAAGGGGTCGCACGTGCTCCCGGGGACGAGATGGGTGGAGAGGTAGTCAGCTGCCCGGTCGGCGAGGTCGCGCCCTGCGTTCGTCTTGAGCTTGTCGGACTCGACGATGTGAAGATAGTCCTTGCCGCGGTGGTTCTCCGACCACATCGTGATCGCATACACATATGCCCACGCGTTGTCGACGGTCAGATCGCCGAGGAGGGGCGGCAGCGTGTTCTCGACCAGGTCGGTGACCGTCGAGCGGTACCAGCCGGCCGGGAGCTTGAAACTCTTCGCCACGGCTCAGCTGATCCTCGAGCGCAGTTTGCCCGTGGCGAACGCCGCGTGACGGGCATGGTCCTCCTGGCCGCGGAACGCGCGCCACTCGCCCAGGCGGTATGTAGGTGCCCCGCCGCGGAGCCGCACGTCGATCTCGAAGTCCCGGCGCAGGAACTCGACCCGCCGTTCGATCTCGCTGTCGCCCAGCGCCCCGCCGAGGGCCTTGCGCAGCCCTGCGAGCGAGACGAACCCGTCGTGCTCCCGCAGCGCCCGGTACACCTCGTCGCGGTACTGGCTGCCCGTGCCGTGGTCGCTGGCCGAGCGAGTCTCCTTGCGCAGCGCCGAAGCGATCGCCAGCCCGATCGCGCGGGCCACCGGCGGCGGGAACGCGTTGCCGATCTGCCGGTACGTCGCGGTCTTCCGCCCCTTGCGGTCGCCGAAGTCCCACTCGTAACCGGGACCGGCCCATCCCTGGATGCGCGCGACCATCTCGTTGGTCAGCTTGGGCACGAAGTCGGTGGGCACCTCGGGTCCGGGGGCGGCATCTGCGATCCCGAGGCCGTCCACACCCATCGTGCGCCACTCCCGTTTCGCCCGGGTAGGCCCGAGATCAGGGCCGCCGTGCTTCTTGGAGCCGCCTACGATCGTCGGGGCCACGCGGTCCGCACGCTTCGCCCACGCCTCCGCGCCGGGCCAGCCATTCGCGGCCATCAGGTCGTACAGGGCAGAGCCGACCGTCTGCACCACGGGTGTCGGCTCTGGCCAGGAGAAGTAAGGAGCGAACTCCTCGCGGAGGGCCACGAGGATGAAGCGCGGGCGCAGTTGTGGGACGCCGAAGTCCCTGGCCTCCAGCAGCCGCCAGTCGGCGCGGTAGCCCAGCTCGGCGAAGCGGTCGAGAACGGCTTGGCGGTACCCGGCGAAGCGCGGCATGGACAGCCCGCGGACGTTCTCGAGGAGCACGGCGTCCGGCTGCATGCGGCCCGCGGCCTCCACGGCCCAGGCGAACAGGTCGCGCTCGTCGGACGAGCCCAACTGCTTGCCCGCAATCGAGAACGGCGGGCAGGGCACGCCGCCCGCGAGAAGAGAGACGCCCTTGTGCTCCTCTGGTCGCCACACAGACTCGTCCGCGACGTCGCCAACTGCCACTACAGGCTCGGGGTGGCCCACTGCGGACGCGAGTCGAGACAGGTTGCGCTCGAGCGTGGCGGCCGCGTCGCGGTCGAGCTCGACCGCCATAGTGTGTCGGAATCCTGCGAGGTGGAGGCCGAGGCTCTGCCCGCCGGCCCCGGCGCAGATCTCGACCGCTGTCAGCTCGTGGTCGCGCGTGCTTCTGTCCATGATGAGCCCATCATGGCAGGGGTCGTCGCCGCGGCCAGGATGCGCGCCGGCCACCTGAGAACTGGTCGCCGAGGTCACTTGCTGCCCCGTCGGTCGCCGTACCACAGAGGGTCGAATGCTTCGCAGGTATCAGGCGTCGCGGCACGCAGTGCAAGCCCCGACGGGCCGAGCGCGACCTTGCCTGGCCACCCCGGCGCGGCGGAGGCCACGTGCCCGGCGACGTACTCCGTCCGGCGCGGGACAGGGAGGCCGAGCTCTCTCGCCGCTGCTCTCTGCCAGTCGTACGCGCCGCCAAGAATGACGATGCCCTCGGCGGCCAAAGGATCGCGCGCTCCGCTCTGGCCGCCGCGGACGCGGCGGGTGACGTCGAGCTGCGCGGCGATGGTCGCCACGGCGGCCCGGCCGACCACGTTCCCTGCGGTGCGGCGGAACAGCTCGGAGATGCGCGAGGTGCCCGCTCCCGCTGCCAGGACCGCCGCAACATCCGCTTCCGGCATGTGCAGCAGCGTGTTCGGCGGCAGGTCCGCGTCCTTCTGCAGCCAGGCGATCGTAGACCTGCCTGCCGCGTTCAGAGTGCGCTTGGCGTCACGGTTCTGTCCGCCGTTGAGCAGGTCCTCCGACGCGCGGACGACGCCGACCGAGAAGCGGGACTTCTGGTCGCTAGCAGTGATCACCATGCACAGCTCGCCGACGGCCTCGGGCGGGAGCATCCAGCCGCCGACCGACTGGCTGTACTTCGCGTCGACCTCTTGGCCCGCGATGCAGTAATCGAGCTTGACCCCGTCCGCGTACTCGAACTCCCTCTGGAGGTTGATCTCGACGAGCGTGCCGAAGTGGGTCTTTTCGGTCTTGAAGAGCTGGTCCCAGCGGTAGCGCCGCGTCCGCATACCGTCGTAGAGCTGGTCGAAGGTGTCGCGAAGAACCTGCCCCGTGACCGCGCCGCCGGGGTCGAGCCGTTCCATCTCCCGCACGACGCTGTCGCGTGCAGGGTCGTCGGGGAGAGGGAGAGGAAGCTCAAGATTCACGCATGAGACGTTACCTGCGGCCAGGGACATTCGGACCCGACGTGACTGATGCGATCATCGTGGTCCACCTAACCAGGCATCTCCATGTGGCACGGCGCGCCCGGAAGCCCGCTTGACGGGCTGGGTTCGCAAGCATGGCCTGGGCAACTGGGAAAAACACGCAGGCTGCACGCCAGCCACTGATCACGAGAGAGTCATTGCACCGTATGAGGGCCCGTTGGACCAGATCTCCTCGACGCTCGGGTCGTCCAGCAGGTCCTGGAGCGCCCCGTAGCCGCCGATGCGGGCTGCGACCTGGGCGATCACGAGGTCCAGATCTCGCACGGGCGGTACGGAGCCATGCGCGGAGCGCTCGTCGTAGTCGCCTGCGACGTCCCGGATCAGGTGCTCGAGGCCGCCGGCGCGGACGTCGAGACCGCGGCGACGGATGGCCTCGCGGGTCTCCGCCTCGATGATCGCCTGCGCCTCCACCGGTCCTGCCCCTTCCCCGTGCCCCCATCGCCTGAGGAGAGCCCGAGCGTGCTCTGAGACGATGCTGTGATGCCTGACACCCTACGAGTTCCGGAGCCGGTCCGCCCGACGGGCCGCAGAATTGTGGAAAACTCGCCCGTCGTCGTGCCGTGCGAGGATGGCCACCCCTGCAGCGCCCACCCCGGGAGGAACGATGTCGATGACGCCCCCCGCCCGTCCCGATGATCCCTCGGAGCCCGCGCGGGAGCGGCGGCCCCGCCTGAGCGGGACGACGGCCCGGTACCTGGTGCGTCGCGTGCTCGCGGAGTTCACCCGGCACGGCGGCACCGACCAGGCCGCGAAGCTGACGTACTTCATGGTGCTGTCCGTCGCCCCGACCCTGCTCGCCGTCTTCTCCCTCGCCACCCTCCTGCTCCACGGCATCCAGGACCAGATCTCCGCGCTGATCAAGGACGCGATCGCCCGCTCCGGGGCCGCCGGGGAGGAGCTCGACCTGGGCTCCCTGGTCGACACGACCCTGGACGCGCTGCTGGGCAGCACGACCGGCGGCACCGTCGCCCTCCTGATCGGCATCGGCACCGCCCTGTGGTCCGCCTCCGCCTACGTGAAGGCGTACTCCCGCGCCTCGAACGCGATGTACGAGGTCCCGGAGGGACGCGGTCCGCTGCGCATGAACGGCACGATGCTGGCGCTCACCGCCGCGCTCGTGCTGGGGATCCTCCTGATCGCCGTCTCCCTGCTGCTGAGCGACGGGATCGTGCAGGCGCTGCTGGGCCCGATCGCCGAGCCGATCGGCGCGGGAGGACTGCTCGCCTTCCTCACCGACCAGTTCCTGCCGATCTGGGCGTGGCTGCGCTACCCGGTCGTCGTCGTGCTGCTGTTCGTCCTCGTCTCCCTGCTGAACTGGGGGACCCCCAACATCGCGACCCCGTTCCGCCTCGTCTCCCCCGGCGGTGTGTTCGCGGTCCTGGGGATCGGCCTGGCGATCGCGGCCCTGTCCGTGTACATGGCGCGCTTCGCCTCGTACTCGTCCTATGGTGCGATCGGCTCGATCATGGCGGTGCTGTTCGCGCTGTGGGTGATCAACACCGTGCTGCTGCTGGGAGCGCACGTCGACGTCGAGTACGACCGTGCCCTGCGCCTCGAGGCCGGGAAGCCGGCGGAGGACGCCCTGGATCTGCCCCAGCGCGCCCGCGGCGCGGCGGAGAAGGCGGAGCAGAAGTACGAGGCGCTCGTCGACGAGGGCCGCGACATCCGGCTGCGGAACCTGCACCGCAACAGCGATGCGTACACCGCCCCGGAGCTGCGTCTCGAGCCCCATCAGGGTCCCGCCTCGGACCGGGAGGGATGAGGAGCCGATGTGCGGACGCTTCGCCCTCTTCCGCGGTATGGATCCGCTGGTCGACGACCTCGACGCGATCGACCTGACGGGCGGTTCCGTCCCTCCGCGCTGGAACACCGCGCCGACCGTGCCGGTCGCTGTCGTGACCGAGTCCGTCGACCGCGCCTCCGGAGAAGTCCTGCGCGCCCTCCGGGTGGCGCGCTGGGGGCTGCTCCCTCCGTTCGCGAAGGATCTGTCCTTCTCCGCCCACACCTTCAACGCGCGTCTGGAGACCCTCGACCGGAAGCCGTCCTTCCGCGGACAGCTGGCGCGCTACCGGGCGCTCATCCCGATGGACGGCTACTACGAATGGCGCCGCTGCGAGGACGACCGCACCAAGCAGCCTTTCTTCATCACCCCCGCCGACGGCACCCCGCTGTACATGGCCGCCCTCGTGGCCTGGTGGCGCGGCGACGGCGGCCACAGCGGCCCCGCCGCGAGCCCCGACGGCGCCTGGCTGCTGAGCGCGAGCATCATCACCCGGGCCGCCGCTGGAGGACTCGCGGAGATCCACGACCGTACCCCGGTCATGCTGCGGCGCGCGGCGGTCGACGCCTGGCTCGACCCGCAGCTCTCCTCCTCCCGCGAGGTCATGGCCTTCCTGCACGAGGAGGCGCATCTGCTGCCCGATGCGGCCCTCGAGCTGCGGCCCGTCGGACCGGCCGTCGGGAACGTCCGCGTGGACGGGCCCGAGCTCATCGCGCGCGTCTGAGACCCGCCGCACCAGGGACCGCGCTCATACCGCGGTCCGCCCCGCTGCGCCGTGATTCCGCCCGCGGGAGGACGCTCGGGCGCTCCTGCGGCCCTAGGCTCGAAGGATGAGCACCCCCGATCGCCGTCTGCCGTCCCGCAGCGGCGCCGCGCCCGTCCGCCGGGACGCCGCACCCCCGCGGCGCGGCTTCGACCCCTTCCGCTGGGTCGTGGAGCATCCCGGCTGGGTCGACCTCGTCGTGTTCGGCGGGGCGGCGACGGTCCTGCTCTGCCTCAGCGTGCTCAGCGGCACCTGGGAGCTCTGGGTCCCGTTCTCGGTCCTCATGATCGGGGCGGGCGCCTTCCTCCGCACCCGGACCGGCTGGGCGACCCTCGCCATCGGCGTGCTCGCCGTGCTCCACTTCGTCCTCGGGGAACCCTTCCTGATGGGCGACGTGATGATCTTCTACGCCCTGTTCTGCGCGACCGTGCATGCCGCCCCGCTGGTGCGGCGCCTCGCCCTCGGCGCCGCCTTCTTCGGCGCCTTCCTGCAGGCGGCCGGGGTCGCCGTCGGCGTCGCCGGCTACGCACAGTCCGCGCAGGAGCTCCTCGAGGCGGTCATCGCCTTCTTCAGCTCGCTGTTCGTGGGCTGCATCGCCGTGCTCGGGACCTGGGCCATCGGCCGCTACCAGCACGTCCGCGTGGACCAGCTCCGGCTCGCCCGGGAGGCGGCGGCCCAGGCCGTGCAGCAGCGCGAGCAGCGCACCGCCCTCGCGGTCGCCGACGAGCGCGCGCGCATCGCGCGGGAGATGCACGACGTGGTCGCGCACTCGCTGTCGGTGATCATCGCACAGGCGGACGGCGGCCGCTTCGTGGCCGCGCAGAGCCCGGAGAAGGCCCAGGAGGTCCTCACGACCATCGGCTCCACGGGCCGCGCGGCCCTGGCCGACATGCGGGGCCTGCTCGGGGTGCTGCGCCAGGAGGAGGAGACGAGCTTCGGACCGCAGCCGGGACTGGACATGCTCGACGACCTGGTCGGGCGCGTGCGCAGCGCCGGACTCGCGGTGGACCTCGAGCGGCAGGGCGATCTCGCCGCCGTGCCGCATGCGCTCAGCCTGACGGTGTTCCGCGTCGTGCAGGAGGCGCTCACGAATGTCATGAAGCATGCGGGGCCCGGGGCGAGCGCCCGCATCCGTCTGCTGCACGAGCCCGGCATGCTCCGCCTGGACGTGCTCGACGACGGCCGCGGGCACGACCCCGACTCCGACGGCCAGGGCCACGGCCTCACCGGCATGCGCGAGCGGATCTCCGCCTTCCACGGCGAGCTCCAGACCGGTCCGCTGCCCGGCGGCGGCTACCGTGTGAGCGCACGCATCCCCCTGCAGCCCCCCGCCGCCCGTGGAAGGATCTCCTCATGACCGCATCCGCTCCCCTGCGCATCGCCCTCGTCGACGACCAGCCGCTGGTCCGTGCCGGATTCGCGATGGTGATCGACTCCCAGCCCGACCTCGAGGTCGTCCTCCAGGCGGACGACGGAGCCGCGGCCGTCGAGGCCCTCGCCGCCCGGAGCGTCGACGTGGTCCTCATGGACGTGCGCATGCCCCGGATGGACGGGATCGAGGCGAGCGCCCGGATCCTCGCGCAGGCGCCCGAGGGGCGCGCACCGCGCATCATCGTGCTGACGACCTTCGACCTGGATGACTACGTGGTCGCGGCGATCCGCGCCGGGGCGAGCGGCTTCATGCTCAAGGACTCTCAGCCGGAGGAGCTGCTCGCGGCGATCCGGACCGTCCACCGCGGCGACGCGGTGATCGCCCCCTCGGCGACCCGCCGGCTCATGGAGCAGATGGTCACCTCCGCTCCCGCCGTGGAACCCGACACGAGCGTCCTGGACTCCCTCACCGAGCGCGAGCGGGAGGTCCTCGTCCTCATGGCCCGCGGGTTCTCGAACACCGAGATCGGGGCCGAGCTGTTCGTCGCCGAGGCCACGGTCAAGACGCACGTCGGCCGCGTGCTGTCCAAGCTCGGCGCCCGCGACCGGGTCCATGCCGTGATCACCGCTTTCGAGACGGGGCTCGTGCGCCCGGGATCATGATCCCGGCTCCCGCGTCATACCGGGGGCGGACGTGGCCTCCTGCGCAGGTCCCACACCGGGCCGGAACCACGAGACCGGGCGCCGATGCCGGTCGGCCCTGCCGCAGGGGAGGCTGGTGGGGTACCGACCACCAGCGAAGGAAGCTCCATGTCATCCTCCCCCGCATCCCCCGCCGTGACCGCGCCCGCTGTGCGCGCCCGTGACCTGCGCCGCCACTACGGCCACGGCGACTCCCGCGTCACGGCGCTGGACGGCGTCGACCTCGATCTGGACCGCGGCGCCTTCACCGCGATCATGGGTCCCTCGGGCTCGGGCAAGTCCACCCTGCTGCACGTGCTCGCGGGACTGGACGCGGCGGACTCCGGCAGCATCGAGCTCGACGGGACGGAGCTGACGGGCCTGGACGATGACGCGCTCACCCGGGTGCGCCGTGACCGCATCGGCTTCGTGTTCCAGTCCTTCAACCTGCTGCCGATGCTCACCGCGGAGCAGAACATCCTGCTTCCCCTGGATCTGGCCGGCACCCGGGTGGACCGTGCGTGGTTCGACACGATCACCGCGGCCTTCGGCCTCACCGACCGCCTCGACCACCTGCCCTCGCAGCTCTCGGGCGGGCAGGTGCAGCGCGTGGCGATCTCGCGGGCGCTGATCGGCTCGCCTGCCGTGATCTTCGCCGACGAGCCGACCGGCAACCTCGACTCCCGCACGACCGAGGAGGTCCTCGACTTCCTGCGTCTGTCGGTCGACGAGTTCGGGCAGACCGTCGTGATGGTCACCCACGAGCGCGATGCCGCCGAGCGCGCGGATCGCATCGTCTCCCTCGCCGACGGCCGCATCGCGCACGACGAGCGGGCGCCCTTCGCCCCGGCACCCGCCCACCGCGCCGCGGGAAGCGCCCGATGAGCCGCCCGCAGAGCCGGCGTCGCGCGCGCCCGCAGCTGACGCCGCTGCGCCGCCACGTCGCCGCGATCATCACGATCGCCCTGTCCACCGCCTTCGTCGCCGTCCTCGTGCTCGCCGGCAACCTCATGACCGCCTCGATCGACCAGAGCTCCGAGGCCCCGTTCCGCGGCGCCGATCTCGTGATCGACATGAGCGGCACGGATCCGGTCGAGAATCCCGACGGCACCCTGAGCGCCCCGCCACGTCCCGAGATCGAGGGCGTCGAGACGATGTGGGCGACCGGGTCCAGCTACGTGCAGATGCGGCCCGCCACGGGCGGGGGCGCCTCCCGCTTCGTCGAGCTGCGACCGCTCCCTCCCCAGGAGGCGGCTCCGACCGCTCTGCGCGAGGGCCGGGCCGCGAGCGCCCCGGACGAGATCACCCTGTCCCCCGGCGCCGCCGAGGACTTCCAGGTCTCCGTGGGCGAGGACCTGCTCGCCCGGACCGTCGACGACCAGGGCGAGGAGCACGAGACCACGCTGCGGGTGACCGGCATCGTGGAGTCCTCCGACACGGGTTCCGCGCTGTTCTCCTTCGACTCCCCCTGGGCGGTGCTGACCGAGGCCAACGCACCGGTCCTCACGGGCGCGCCCCTGGGTGCGTACACCTCCGTGTGGCTCGCCTCCGTCGAGCCCGGCGCCGATCCCTCGGCCATCATCGCCTCCTCCTCGAGCGACGCCATGCAGATCCAGACGGCGGAGCGGGCGATCGCCGATGCCAAGTCCCAGGGACTGTCCGGAATCGTCGCGATGGGCTCGATCTTCGGCGTCTTCGTCGTGATCGCCCTGGTCACAGCCGCAGTCGTGGTCGGCAACACCTTTACCGTGACCCTCGCCCAGCGGACCCGGGACCTGGCTCTGCTGCGCACCCTCGGCGCGACCCGGCGCCAGGTCGCCGCGACCGTGCGCGGGGAGTCGCTGCGGGTCGGGCTGCTCGGCTCCGCCGCCGGCATGCTCCTGGGCCATGTGCTGGCCCAGCTCGCGCTGCTGGCCGCTTTCGCGCTCGGCTGGACCCCGGGGCTCGGCATCGTGCCCGCGAGCCTGCTCTCCGTGCTCCTTCCCCTGGGCGCCGGCGTCCTCGTGACCGGGATCGCCGGGATCGCCCCGCTGCGCCGGGCCACGGGGGTCGCTCCGCTGGAGGCCCTGCGGCCCGTCGAGGCGAGCAGCAGGGGCGCGGGTCGGCTGCGGGCCGCCGGCTCCGTGGTGGTGTTCCTGGTCGGACTGGGCCTGCTGCTGGCAGGGACCGGCATCTCCCTCGGCGGCGCCCAGGGCATCGGCCTGCTGATGGCGATCCTGGGCGGCGTGCTCAGCTTCGCGGCCGCGCTCATCGGCCTCGTGGTGATCACGCCGGTGGCGACCTCGCTCGTCGGGCGCCTCGTGCGGCGCATCGGCGGTGTCCCGGCGACTGTCGCCGCGGCCAATACGCTCCGGCATCCGCGGCGCAGCGCCGCCACCATCTCTGCGCTCCTGATCGGCACGACCCTGATGACGATGATGGCCGTGGGCGCCCACACCGCGGAGGTCTCCCTGACCGCCGATCTCGACAACCGGAAGCCGGTCGATGTGATCGTCCGCGCCGATGCGATGCCCGAGGACGCCCTCGCGCAGGTCGAGTCGGTGCAGGGCGTCGCCGACGCGGTGATCGTGCCGACCGCGGAGCTGGACGTCGACTCCGCCGACACCATGACCCTCTACGGTCCCGCCGCGGAGCAGATCGACGGCATCGCCGTGCGCGATGACATCTCCGCGAAGATGGCGGACGGCGTGCTGCTCACCGGCGGCGACCGGGCCCAGAAGTTCGGGCTCCACGACGGACAGGAGATCACCGTGCCGGCCGCGGGCGGCGGCACCGTGCGGCTGACGGTCCGCCTGGACGGCAACCTCTCGATGAGCCTGCTGACCCCGGCGACCTTCGCCGAGGTCGCCGGGCCCTCGAGCGCGACCTCGATGTTCGTGCGCCTGGCGTCCCCGGACGACCCGGCACGCGGCGGTCTCGACTCGATCACCGTCCTGATGAACCTCCAGGATTGGCTCGAGGAGAGCGGCTTCGAGAACGTGCGCGCGACCGGGGACGGCATCGAGCGCGAGATGTACGGGCAGATCCTCGGCGTGCTCCTCGCCATCACCCTCGGGATGCTCGCGGTCGCGGTGCTCGTCGCCCTGGTGGGCGTCGCGAACACGCTCAGCCTGGGCGTGGTCGAGCGCACCGGCGAGAACGCGCTCCTGCGAGCCCTGGGCACGACCCGCACGCAGATGCGGGCGATGCTCGCCTGGGAGGGGCTGCTGCTCGCTCTGATCGGCGCGGCCCTCGGCGTGGCGCTGGGGATGCTCTACGGCACGACCGGGATCATGGCGATCTTCGGAGCGACCTTCCCGACCGTGGTCACGGTGCCGTGGGTCCAGGTCCTGACCGTCATCGGGCTCACCCTGCTCGCAGGCCTGCTCGCCTCCGTGCTCCCGGCCCGGCGCGCGGCCTCCACAGCCCCGGCCCAGGCCCTCGCGGCAGAGGGCTGACTCCCCGCCAGGGATCGGGCGCAGCACGAACCGGAGGCGGGCGGCGCGAGCCCCCGCCCCCGGGCGCCGAGCGGGGGATCTCGTCCGTCCCCGCTCGGCGGAGGCGCGCCAGGTCCCCCGCTCGTCACGCCGGGCCGTCGGCGCGCGTCCCCCTCACCGGCGGGGGCGCGCGCCGCGCGCGTCGGCGCCCTCGCCCGGAAGCGGGGTCGCCCGCACGATCTGGGTGAGCAGGACGAAGGCGGCGATCGCGGCGAGGATCGCGACCGCGCCCTCGAGCAGCATGCCGGCGGTGATCAAGCTCCCGCCCACCAGGGCCTGGAACAGCTGCCAGGTGATCCCGTAGCCCACGCCGAAGCGGCCGCGCTGGAGCACCGAGCGAGCCGCCGCCAGCAGCGCGAGCGCGAAGACGACCAGGAAGACCCCCAGCCCCGTCCCGAAGCGGCCCCCTCCCTCGACCTGCGCGATCACGGCGAAGGCGAAGGTCGCCAGCCCCAGCAGCGCGAGTCCTTCGAGGCCCAGGAGCACCGCCGCGGGTCGGCGGAGACGGGGCAGCGCGGGCGGCTCGGCGCGGGAGGGATCCATGGACCGCATGCTATGACAGGGCCCCTGGACCCGCGTATCGGCCGTTTCGACGCAACCCCTTGCGCTGTGGGAAGTGCCACCCAGCTGACCTGCGCAGACCCTTGTGAGGGTTCACCGGCCCGGCAACAATGGAGGAAGCCCGCCGCTGCGCCCCGAGGGCTCCACCGAGCACCACCCCGGGGTTCGTCGCGGCCCGAACACGAATCATCGCCCGTGGCCCGCGGACGAGACCACCGCCGTGTCGGATCCTCCAGGTCCGGCGGGGCGACCCGGAAAGAGAGAGTGACGATGGACTGGCGCCACCGCGCAGAGTGCCTCACGCAGGATCCCGAGCTGTTCTTCCCGATCGGGAACACGGGACCGGCGATCACGCAGATCCAGGAGGCCAAGGCGGTCTGCCAGCGATGCGACGTGATGACGGCGTGCCTCAAGTTCGCCCTCGAGACCGGTCAGGACTCGGGCGTCTGGGGCGGCCTGTCGGAGGATGAGCGCCGCTCCCTCAAGCGCCGCAACGCGCGCGCCCGTCGCGCCGGCTGAGAGCCCGCCGCAGAGCATCCAGGAGCCCGTCGCCGTGCGCGACGGGCTCCTGTCGCATCCGCTACCGGCCCGAGCCTCGTCGCTCAGACCGCGATCGGGTCCAGGTAGACGTCCACGATCGCCCGCGTCCCGCCGGAGGGACGATTCTCCCAGGTCAGAGTGCCTCCCAGCTCTCCCTGCACGAGGGTCTGGGCGATATTGGTGCCGAGGCCCGTGGGGCCGCCGCGGCCGCCCATCCCCACCCCGTCGTCCTCGATCGAGATGACGAGATGGCTGCCCTTGCGCTCGCTGCGCACCGTGAGGGTGCCCCCCGTCGACGACAGGCCGTGCTCGACCGCATTGGTCGCCAGCTCCGTGACGACCAGGGCGAGCGGCGTCGCCTCCTCGGCGCGCACGGCGCCGGCCTTGCCCTCCTTCGAGGTTCGCACCTCGACCTGCGCGCCCTCGATCGCGGGGGCCCCCTCCTGCCGGACCGAGGCGCTCGCGGCATCCACGGCGAGGCGCAGGCAGCGGTCGATCACCTCGTCGAAGAACACCGTCTCCTCGCTGCCCTGCAGCAGGGACTCGTGCACCAGCGCGATCGTGGAGACGCGGCGCATCGCCTCGGCGAGGGCGGCACGGGCCTCCTCCGACTTCATGCGCCGGGACTGCAGACGCAGCAGGGCCGCGACCGTCTGCAGGTTGTTCTTCACGCGGTGATGCACCTCGCGGATGGTCGCGTCCTTGGTCATCAGCTCGCGCTCGCGACGACGCAGCTCGCTCACGTCCCGCACCAGGATGATGGCGCCCGTGCGCGTGCCCGCCTCGGTCAGCGGGACCGCCCTCAGCGACAGGGTCCCTCCGCGGGCCTGCATGTCGCTGCGCCAGGCCGCCCGGCCCATGAGCACGAGGGGCAGCGACTCGTCGACCGGGGACCGGGACTGGATGACCTCGGTCGAGAGCTCCGCCAGGGTGCGCTCGCGCATGTCCCCCGCGACGCCGAAGCGATGGAACGCGGACAGGGCGTTGGGCGAGGCCCACTGGACGACCCCCTGCGCGTCCAGCTGCACGATCCCGTCGCCGACGCGGGGCGCTCCTCGCCGCGGCGGGATCGGGGCTCCGGCGATCGGATAGGCCCCGGCGTCCATCATGCACAGCAGCCGGTCCCCGAGAGCATCCATGCGGGCCTCGGCGGTGCCGCTCCCGGTCTCCTGCCCCGAGGTCTCGATCGTGATCGCGGCCAGCAGCTTCCCGTCCTTGCGCACCGGTGCGAGGCGCAGGTAGGCGGGGCGGCCCTCGCGCTCGACGCCGCGGCCGCCCCGATCGACGGCATCGCCGCGCAGCAGTCCCGCGAGCAGGCCCTCCACATCGGCAGGAGCCGGGTCACCGACCGGATCGTCGTAGTAGACGGACTGCCCGGTCGAGGGACGGCAGTGGGCGATCGCGATGATCTGCTCCTCCCTCCGCACCCAGAGCACCAGGTCGGAGCGGAGCAGGTCCGCGACCAGGCTCCAATCCCCCACCAGCAGCTGCAGCCACTCGGCGGCGGGAGAGACGGCTCCGGTGGCATCGGAGAGGAACTTCGTCAGGCTCGGCATGCGACCCAGCTTAGAAGGTGTGCGGACGGCGGCGGTGCACCGGCCCGGGTCCGGCCGGGCCTGACATAGAGTTGGGCGCATCGACGACCCCTGGAGGACATGACCCATGAAGCTGACGGAGACCCTGAGCCTGCCGCTGCCCGCGCAGGACGTAGCCGCGATGTACGCAGACCCCCGGTACGCGCAGGTGCGCGGGGAGGTCCTGGGCGCGCAGAGCGCGTCCTCCCGCGTGGAGGGCGACGTCGCCGGGGCGTTCACGGTCTCGACCGAGCTCTCGATGCCGACCGATCGGGTCCCGGACATCGCCCGCCCGTTCGTGGGCTCCTCGATCACGGTCCGCGAGGTGCAGTCCTGGTCGGCGCCCCAGGCCGACGGTGCGCGCACCGGCACGACCGACCTCGTCGTCGTGGGCACCCCCGCCTCGATGACGGCCGCGGTCACCATGACCCCCGCGCAGACGGGGACGACGGAGATCGTGATCGACGGCGATCTGGTGGCGAAGATCCCGGTGCTCGGCAAGCGGCTGGAGAAGGCCGCCCTGCCCTACGTCTCGCGGGTCCTGAAG
The DNA here is from genome assembly GCF_042434575.1 of Brachybacterium hainanense. NCBI lineage: Bacteria > Bacillati > Actinomycetota > Actinomycetes > Micrococcales > Dermabacteraceae > Brachybacterium > Brachybacterium hainanense. Next base: position 40,700 of record NZ_JBHLSV010000012.1, on the reverse strand, counting down.
GCGGAGCAGAAGGCCGCCCGCACCTATCGCGAGGGCGCCGGCTCCTGAGCCCCTGCTCCGGAGCCTGTCGTCCTCGGAGGCGGCGTCCGGAGCCACCCCCGAGGCGCGCCGCTCCGGCCCCAGCCGTCCTCAGCCATCCGCCGATGAGCCGGGCGGCGGGACGTCAGGCCTCCGGGCCCCCGTGCAGGTAGGCGAGGGCCCGGGGGCCTTCGCTCACGTCGAACCACAGCAGGGCAGGGTCGGTGTCGTCCTGCTCGACGGCGCGCGCTCCCAGCTCGGTCACGTGCAGGGAGGCGATCCTCAGACCGGTCGCGGCGGTCGTGACGACCCCGTACGCCCCGGCCTCCTCCCCCGCCTCCGCGAGCGCGGCGTCCTCCGTGTCCCCGGCGACGACGAGAGCGCGACGGTGCGGATCGTCGTCGTCGGAGCCGGTCTGCAGCGCCGCGTACACCGCGTCCTGCAGGGCGTCGTACTCGAGGTCCTCGAGGTCCTCGCGGGGCCGATCCGCACGGGCCGAAGCGGTCACCGCCCAGGCGGTGCGGCCGGGCTCGAGCGCGAGCCGGGCCGCGCCGGAGCGCAGGAGGGCGTGCTCGGTGTCGGCGACGGGCAGGAAGATCCTCATGGGACCATCCTGCCATCCGCTCCCGCCGCGACCGGCGCGAGCAGTCCCAGGACACGTCCCGAGACGGCGATCTCCGCGAGCCGGCGGCGCAGGGCGCTGCGCGGCGCGCCCTCGGCGAGGAGGGTGCCGTCCCATGCCGCCCGGCGACAGGCGACGGCGTCCTCGGGGAGGGCATCGAGCGCGGCCAGCTCCATCCGCCCGGTGATCAGCTGCTCGAGCCGCTGCGGGGCCACGAGCGCGGTGGTGCGGTTCAGGACCACGTGGAGGTCCTCGACGCCCAGCTCGGCGAGTCGCTCGCGCTCGCGGATGAGCCGCGTGATGCCGACCGGTTCGGCGTCGACCACGGCGATCACGGCGTCGGCGTGCTGAAGGGCGCTCAGGGTCGCCGCGTTGCGCTGCGGCGCGCTCGTGTCATACGTGAGCTCCTCGTCCTCCTCGAGGTTCGCGGCGACGTCGACGACGATCAGGCCGCCGCGACGGCGCAGACCGGCCCATACCCCGTCGAGTCCGCTCGAGCGGACCTCCGCCCAGCGCCCCGCGACGCCGATGCCGGTCAGCAGCCGCAGACGGGGACCGAGGGCGGGAAGGAGGGCCTCGAGCGTCGCGTCGTCGAGAGCGTCGCGGGCACTGGCCCGGCAGGCGGCCACGAGTCCCGGGGCCTCCTCGAGCACGCCGAGGACCTGGGCGAGGCTCGGCGCGTAGGTGTCGGCGTCGACGAGGACGGTCTCGCAGCCGGCCGCCGCCGCCTCGGCGGCGAGGTTCGCGGCGACGGTCGACCGGCCAGGAGCGCCGTGCGGCCCCCAGACGACGACCATCCGGGACGGCGCCGCCTGGGCCGTCTGCGCGAGGGCCGGGGCATCCTGCGTCCAGACATCGACGTCGTCATCGTCCCCGAGGGCGTCCTCGACCGCGTCGAGGATCTCCTCGACGGGGGCGCTCGCGTCGACCACGTGCCGCAGCCCGAGATCGGTCCGGCCGAGGGCGGCACTGTCCGTGCGCAGGCCGACCAGGGCCGCACCGGCCCGCAGCAGCTCCGCCGCGACGTCGCGGTCGAAGCCACGCACGGTGAGGTCGATCACGACCGCGTCGCCGATCCCCGCCTCCACGGCGCCGCGGGTCTCGGCCAGGTCCGCGCAGCGGCGGACCACACGGGCCCGCCCTCCCGGCAGCCGCGAGAGCTCGTGGACGAGGCGGACCTCGTCCGCCCCCGAGGCGCACAGGACGATGTCGATCACGCCGCGGCCCCCTGCGCTCCGGGGACGCCGATGACGTCCAGACGGGCGTCCTCCGACAGGGCCTCGAGCACCCGCGGCACGTCCTGTGCCGGGACCAGGACCTCCACGGTCATCGAACGCATGCCGATCGCGCTGCCCTCGTCGACGCGGCGCACCACGGCGGAGTCGATCAGCAGCTCCGCGGTCGGCTGGGCCCCGTCGCTCCCGGCGCGGGTGCGCCACAGCTCGACCTGACCGCCCGGCCGCACCGACTCCGCCACGGACTCCGTGACGGGGAGCACGACCGGGCGCAGCGGACGGTCCGTCCCCTGGCCCACGGAGGAGAGGCTCAGCAGCTCTCCCGCACGGATGGTCTGCATCGCGACCGATCCCTCGGGCACGTCCGCGGGATCCACGACGTACAGCCCTTCGGTCTCCCCCAGGCGCACGTCGACCGTCACGAGCTTGTCCGCGGTGATGACATCGCCGGGGACGATGTCCTCCCGCGCCGCGAGCACCGGGGTCGTCTCCGCGAGGCGGCTGATGACGAGGGATCCCAGCAGGACGCTGAGCAGGACCAGGACGATCCCGACCACGAGCCGGGGGTCCTTCCACTGGGGCCGGCGCAGGCGCATGACGGCCGGGGACGGATCGGGCATGGGACAGGCCTCCTGCCGGGAAGAGGGCGGGGCGCGGAGGAGATGCGCTGAGGCGAGAGTAGACGAGCCCGGTGCCGTCGGGGGCCGATCATCGCTCCTTGTGGAAAACTCCCACCGTCGCGAGGCGAGCACCCATCGCTGTGGAGAACCCGGGGCCGAGGCGCGTCGGCCCCGCCGCTCCCACAGCGGCCGGTCGGCGCTCCGGCCGCTGTGGGAGCGGCGGGGATGCGACAATGGCCTGGCCCGATCGTGAGGAGATGCCATGCCCGCCCGCTTCGTCCCGCTGGCCGATGTCGCGGAGACCCTGTCGATCTCCGCCTCGCAGGCCTACGCTCTCGTGCGCTCCGGGGAGCTGCGGGCGATCAAGGTGGGCGGACGCGGACAGTGGCGCGTCGAGCTGAGCGAGCTCGAGGACTACATCCAGCGCAGCTACGCGGAGACCCGCACCTTCCTCGAGCAGGAGCGCGCGGCGGACGCGGCCGGCTCCGAGAGCGCCCGCTGAACCGGGCCCCCTCCCGTCGCCCTCATACCTCCTGCAGGAGCAGCAGGGCGGCGAAGGGCACGACGATCTCCTGACGTCCCGGCACCCGGCTCGCCTCTCCGGTGGGCGAGGTGAGCACGTCCAGGGCGTCCGCGCCCACCGCCCGGATCCTTCCGTGGCAGGAGCCTCCGTCCGTCCGGATCCGCACGAGCGAGCGGTCCCGGGCGAGACGCCGCAGCACGTGCCCGATGCCGCGCGGCAGGCTCGCCCGCGACTCCTCCGCCGGCCGCGCCCGCGCCGTGAGACCCTCGACCATCGCGATCCGCGGCATCGGCACGAGGGATCGCCCTCCCTCGACGGCGGCACGCAGGAGCACCCATCCCTCCCCGACCTCGTCGACGATGCCGTCGACGCGGATCCCGCCATCGAGGTGGATCCCCACCGGACGTGACTGCGCGGCGCGGAAGCGATCCGCGAGCTGGACCTGGGACCTCTCGGCGCGGGCGAGCTCGTCGGACATGGCGCGCATGTCGAGGCCCTCGAGATGCGCGAACCGTCCTTCGAGGTCGTCGAACATCCTCCCGAGGCTCATGGACCCACTGTAGCCAGCTGGGGTCGGCTCCGGTCCCCCGGCTCCCCCTCCCGCCTCTCTCGGCCTCGCTCCGCTTGCCCACATCAGCGGACCGTCGTAGGGTGCATCACATGACAGCAAACTCCATCAAACTTCACCATAGGACCGAGAGATCCCCGGATCACGAGCGCTCCGCAGGACGCGCCCCGCGGCCCATGGCCTCGGCCGTGCTGGCCATGACCGCCCTCGCCCTCGCCCTGATGTGCGCGGGGACCTTCGCGCATCTCCTCCCGCAGGCGCTGCACGGGGCCGGGACGAGCGGCATGGTCGCCAGCGCGATCCTCCTCCTCGCGGCCGCCGCCGGACTCGGCTGCCTGTACCTCGCCCTCATCTGGACGCTCGCCGCGGTCGCAGCCGCAGGCCGCTCGGGACGGGGCGGTCGCGTCAGCCTCCAGGTGCTGCGGGTCCTCGCCCCCGCCCTGGCCCGCCGCCTCGCCGTCGGCGCGGCGACGACGGCCGCGGTCGGCACCCTGGCCCTCTCCCCGGCGCTGGCCACCGACTCCTCCGCCTGGGACGAACAGGCCGGTCCCGCCCCTGCCCCCATCGCCCTGCCCATGGGCGGGACGGGGGTGGCGCGGTCCGCGGCGGGCGCCGAGCTCGAGGTGCTCCCGATCGAGGGGGACTCGGCGCGCGACGCCGGGCCCGGGGACGTGCACGTCGCATCGGAGGGGAAGCCCGGTGCGGGGGCGCCGTCGCGCCTCGGATGGGCCGACCCGGCGCCGGTCGTCGCGGCGGGCGCGGATCAGGACGCGGGGCCGGAAGTCCCGGACCCGACCTCGGTCGTCGTCCGCCCCGGCGACAGCCTCTGGTCGATCACGGACGACCTGCTCGGCCCCGGTGCGGACGATGACGCCCGCATCGCAGCGGTCTGGCCGGAGCTGTACGCCGTCAACAGCCGGATCATCGGACCCGATCCCGATCTCATCGAGCCGGGGATGGTCCTCGCCGTGCCCGTCGGCGTCGATGCGGCCGCCCAGGACGAGGCACCTACCGCCGCTCCCGGAACCGATCAGCAGGAGGAATCATGACCGCCACCGACCAGCGCTCCGCCTCAGCCCCGGCCGGGACCGGATGCGCACCCGAGGACCCGCGCTGCGTCGAGCCCATGGTCGAGCCGATCGCACGCAGCGCGATCGAGATCATCCGCGACGCCCGCCCCGTCACCGCGCTCTCCCGGATCGTCACGCCCGAGATCTCCGCGATGCTGGCGCGTCGCGCCTCGCTCACCCGTCGGCTGCGGGGGACGACGACGCGCCGCGATCCCCGATCCCTGCGGATCGCCGTGACCGGGGTGCGGGTATGCATCGTGGACGAGCGCACGGTCGAGGCGAGCGCCGTGCTGCGCGAGGCCGACCGGGCTCGCTTCCTCGCCATGCGCTGGGAGCTGCGGCACACGGGCTGGCGGGTCACCGTCCTGGAGATCGGCTGATGCTCTCCGCGCCCGCTCGCGCGAGACCGGCGGCGGCCCGGCATCCGCGAGGATGCCGGGCCGCCGCCTTGCGCCGCGGGCGTCTCAGCGGCGACGGCCGCTGCGGGGCCCCGTGCTCCGGGAGGCGGAGTCCGGACGCGGCTTCTCGCCGCTGTCCTCGGGGTTCTGCGCGGAACGGGCCGCAGGATCCGCGCGCCTCTGGCGCTCGAGCTTCGCGCGTCGGCGCCGCTCCGCACGGGACAGCGACCGGACGTCCTGGGCGCCGCTCGCCTCCGCGGAGCTGTAGCGCAGCTGTCCGGCCGAGGGGCCGTCGCCGAGGCCCTTCGCCTCCAGCACGACGTCGGCCTCCGCCGCCCCGTCCTCGCCCTGCTCCGACTCGGCCTGCTCGTCCTGCCCTGCAGCCGGCGCGGCGGCGCCGGTCGCCCCCGCGGACCCGCTCGCGGCGGCGACGGCCTTCACGCTCGCGCCGACGGCGCCGACGAGCTTGGACACCGCCTCGGGGACGACCGGAGCCGCCTTCTGGACCGTCACCTCGAGGTTGTAGAGGTAGCCGACGGCGTCCTCCTTGATCCCCGCGGTCATGTCGTTGAACATGAGGTGGCCCTCGCGCTCGTACTCGATGAGGGGGTCGCGCTGGGCCATGGCCCGCAGTCCGATGCCCTCCTTGAGATAGTCCATCTCGTAGAGGTGCTCGCGCCAGCGGCGATCGATCACGGACAGCAGGACGCGGCGCTCCAGCTGGCGCATCGCGGCCTCGCCGAGCTCCTCCTCGCGGCGGTCGTAGGCCAGGCGGGCATCGGCCAGGATCTCCTCGCGCAGATGCGAGGCGGAGAGGTTCTCCTTGCCGCCCGCGTCCTCGATGAGCTCCTCGGCGGTGATGGAGATCGGGTAGATCGACCGCAGCGCCCCCCACAGCTCCTCGAGGTCCACGTCCTCGGGGTTGGTGCCTTTGGTCGCCGCATCGACGCTGCCGCCGATGACCTCGTCGATGAAGCGGTCCACGTGCTCGGTGAGGTCCTCGCCGTCGAGGATGCGGCTGCGCTCCTCGTAGATCTTCTTGCGCTGCTTGGTGAGCACGTCGTCGTACTTGAGGACGTTCTTGCGGATCTCCGCGTTGCGCGACTCGATCGAGGTCTGCGCCCGCTGGATCGCTCCGGAGACGACGCGGCCGGTCAGCGGGATCGACTCGTCCACGCCGCCGCGGGCGAGGAGCGACTCGGCCATGGTGGCGTTGAACAGACGCATGAGATCGTCCTGCAGCGACAGGTAGAAGCGGGACTCCCCGGGGTCGCCCTGGCGCCCGGAGCGTCCGCGCAGCTGGTTGTCGATGCGACGCGACTCGTGACGTTCGGTGCCCAGCACGTACAGGCCTCCGAGCTCGACGACCTCGTCGTGCTGCTCGGCGACCGCCTCCCGGGCCTGCTCGATCGCCTCGTCCCAGGCGGCCTCGTAGCCCTCCGGGTCCTCCTCCGCGTCCAGCCCGCGTCGCGCGAGCTCGGCATGGGCCATGAACTCGACGTTGCCGCCGAGCATGATGTCGGTGCCGCGGCCGGCCATGTTGGTCGCGACGGTGACCGCGCCCTTGGCGCCGGCCATGGCGACGATCGACGCCTCCGAGGCGTGGTTCTTGGCGTTCAGCACCTCGTGGTCCACACCCTGCGCGGTCAGCAGCTTGGAGAGGTACTCGGACTTCTCGACGCTCGTGGTGCCCACCAGCACGGGCTGACCGCGGTCGTGACGGGCGACGATGTCCTCGACGACGGCGTCGAACTTCGCCTTCTCGGTGCGATAGACCCGATCGGCCTGGTCCTGGCGCTGCATCTCCTTGTGCGTGGGGATCGGCACGACGCCCAGCTCGTAGGTGTTCATGAACTCGGCGGCCTCGGTCTCGGCGGTGCCGGTCATGCCGGAGAGCTTCTCGTAGAGCTTGAAGTAGTTCTGCAGGGTGATCGTGGCCAGCGTCTGGTTCTCCGCCTTGATGGCGACGCCCTCCTTCGCCTCGATCGCCTGGTGCATGCCCTCGTTGTAGCGGCGACCTGCAAGGATGCGGCCGGTGTGCTCGTCGACGATGAGCACCTCGCCGTTGAGGATCACGTAGTCCTTGTCGCGCTTGAACAGCTCCTTCGCCTTGATGGCGTTGTTCAGGAAGCCGATCAGCGGTGTGTTCAGCGACTCGTACAGGTTGTCGATGCCCAGGTGGTCCTCGACCTTGTCGATGCCCGACTCGAGGATGCCGACGGTGCGCTTCTTCTCGTCGACCTCGTAGTCGCGGTCGCGGCGCAGGAGCTTCACGACCTTCGCGAACTCGCCGTACCACTTGTTGGCGTCCCCGCCGGCGGGGCCGGAGATGATCAGCGGCGTGCGCGCCTCGTCGATGAGGATCGAGTCGACCTCGTCGACGATCGCGAAGAAGTGCCCGCGCTGGACGCGGTCCTTCGGCGAATGCGCCATGTTGTCACGCAGATAGTCGAAGCCGAACTCGTTGTTCGTGCCGTAGGTGATGTCCGCGGCGTACTGCTCGCGACGCTGCTCGGGGGTCAGTCCCGCCGTGATCACGCCCGTCGTGAGTCCCAGGGAGCGGAACACGCGGCCCATGATGTCGCTCTGGTAGGTGGCGAGATAGTCGTTGACGGTGACGATGTGCACGCCCTTGCCCGCGAGGGCGTTGAGGTAGGCCGGGAGCGTCGCCACGAGCGTCTTGCCCTCGCCGGTCTTCATCTCCGCGATCCGACCGCGGTGCAGGGCCGCACCGCCCATGACCTGCACGTCGTACGGGCGCTGCCCCAGGGTCCGGCGCGCCGCCTCCCGGACCGCGGCGAAGGCCTCGACCTGGATGTCGTCCAGGGTCTCGCCGTCCTCGAGGCGCTCCCGGAACCGCGCCGTCTCCTCCTTCAGCTCCTCGTCGCTGAGATCGGTGAAGACGTCCTCGGCCTCCCCCACCCGCTGGGCGATGGACTCGAGCTTCCGCCGCTCCCTGCCCTCGCCGGCGCGCAGGATCTTGTCGAAGAGGTTCGCCACAGGTACTCCCGTTTCGTCTGGAATCGTCCCGCCGGACGCTTCGTGCCGTCCCATCGTAGTCGCCGGTCCTGCGGATGCGATGCAGGAACGGAGGCGGATCACGCCGGCTGCGGGACCTCGGATCCCGAGCGGACCACGGCGGCGAGCGCCGCCGAGAGCTCGCCCGTCCCGGCTCCCGTGAGGACCTCGACCGTCTCCAGGCCCTGCCAGCGAGCCGCCCGGGACAGCTCTCCCGCGAGCGCCGGCACGATGCTCTCGACCGTCGGCCGCTCCCGCGGTCGCATGCGCCCGAGCTCCTCCCGGTAGGCGCCGCGCACCTCGAGCACGCCGCGGGCCCGGTCCGCCTTGAGGTCCACCCGGGCCGGGAACCGGTCGCCCTGCAGGAACGGGAGGGAGTAGTACCCGCTGCTGCGCTGCGCGGCCGGGGTGTAGATGCCGATGCGGTACTCGACGTCGTACAGCGTCTGCAGCCGCGGCCGGTGGAAGACGATCGGGTCGAAGGGGCTCACGAGCGCGGCGCTGCGCAGCGGTGCCGGTTCCGGCGCATCGCGGTGCAGCAGGAAGGGGCGGGGCCCTTCCGGCAGCTCGACGTGCACCTCCCTCAGCTCGCCGCTGCGACGCAGCTCCTCGATCGCGGGCCGCACCTCCGTCTGCCCGAGCCGGAAGTAGTCGGCGAGCGAGGACGGCTGGGCGATGCCATGGGCGCGGGCCGCCAGGGACACGAGGGCGCGCAGGGCCGCCGGGTCCGCGGAGCCGTCCGTCGGCGGCGCGGGCAGGTCCTCCGCGCGGGGCGCCCCCTCGACCAGCATGTAGAGGCGCTCGAACTGGCTGCTGCGTCCCACGCAGTCCAGCTCGCCGCTGCGGAAGAGGTACTCGACCGCCCACTGGCTCGAGGTGCGCCGCCATCCCCAGCCCTCGCCCCGGTCGGTGTCGCCGAGATGGCGGCTGACGGCGGCGGCGCTCAGCGGCCCCTGCTCCCGGACCACGTCGCGGATCTCGTCCAGCAGCTGCGGCGACTCGCGGGCGGCGCGACGCACGGCCTCCCAGTCCCGGTGCCGCGCCCGGGCTCGGCGGAAGGCGAGGAGGTCGTGCACCTCGTGGGTGGCATAGGCGGCTTCGTGGGCGAGGGCCTCCCGCACCAGGCGCTGCTCCCCGGGCCGCGAGGCGGTGTCGAGGACGGCGGGGTCCCAGCTGCCGGTGCGCGTGAAGACCGGGAGGTGGTGGGCGCGGGCGAAGACGCTCACGGAATCGATCTGCAGCAGATGCGTGCGCTGCAGGGTTCCCGCGAGCGCCTGCAAGCTCCCGCGGCGGGAGGACGGCCGTGCCGTGCGCCGGGCGGGTCCCATTCCCTGGGCCCGCAGCGCGATCCGGCGAGCTCGCGCCCAGCTGAGGGTCTCGGTCATCGACGCCTCCCCGGCTCGAGAGGGCATCGGCAGGGTCGAGGGGCGCAGGCGGGCCCACGGGCGGGAGAGGTCATGCGGGCACGGTACCGCCGATCCGCGGACAGGAGCTGTCCGCAGACACGGCGGGGCGGGAGGCAGTCTCGCGCCTCCCGCCCCGCCGTCCCGGCGATCACCGCCTCAGGCGTCCTCAAGCTCCCGATCGAGCTCGATCACGCCGTAGCTCCAGCCCTTGCGGCGGTAGACCACCTTGGGGTTGTTCGAGTCGGCATCGATGAACAGGTAGAAGTCATGTCCGACGAGCTCCATCTGGTAGAGCGCGTCATCGATCGACATCGGGTCGGCGGCATGCCGCTTCTCGCGGATCACGACAGGGCTCAGGCCCTCGTCGGCCGGAGTCTCCTCGGCGGCGGCATCGGTCGCCGCCGCGGCGGCCTCCTGGGCGGCGTCCGGATCCGTGGGCAGGGTGCGCAGGGACGCGACCGAGGACTGGTGGGCGCGCTCCTTCCCGCGATGGCGGTCCTTGCGGCGGTCCCGTGCGCGGCGCAGGCGCTCCAGGAGCTTGCCGTAGGCCACGTCCAGCGCGGCGTAGAGATCGTCGGCCCGGGCCTCGGACCGGATGATGGATCCGTTGTCGTGCACCGTGAGCTCGACGCGATCGCTGAGCTCGCTCTGGCGCGGGTTGTTCTCGTGCGACACCTCCACGTCGACCCGGAGCGCGGCCGGGGCGAGCTGGGTGACTTTGTCGAGCTTGTCCTCCAGGTGGCGGCGGAAGCGCTCGGGGACGTCCATATGGCGTCCGACGACATTGATCTCCATGAGGTCCTCCTCGGAATCTTCGGCGCGGCCGCTCAACGCCCGGCCGCCATGGCGCTGGTTGGGGGACCCACCTCCTCGTCTCGAAGGCACTCGTCGTATCGAGTGGAGCCAGCATGACACGAACCCATGGGACTGCGCAGGGAAAACGCCGAGCAATCTCATCGCGCGGACGTCCCGGGAGCCGCCGTGCTCGTCGGGGCGGAGGATCCGGGGCGAGGTGGCGCAGGCCATCGCGCCGAGGCGACGACCACCGCGGCGAGCGTGCGATCGGCCCACGGCGCCCCCTCGTGGACGGCGCGCAGCGTCGCACCCGTGGTGACCACGTCGTCGAGCAGGATCACCCGCGGGGCGCGATCGCCGTCCCGCTCCGCGGGCGCCCGCGGACGGGACAGGACAGCGACGCGGAATCGGCGATGTCGGCGCTGCCGGGACCCCTTGCCCGCCTGGGAGCCGCTGAGGGAGCCGTGCAGCGCCCTCACCGGCACGCCCGTGCGCTGCGAGAGCTCCCGGGCGAGCAGCCGCATGTGGTCCTCCCCGCGGCGTATCCGGCTGCCCAGGCGCGAGGGGACGGGGACGAGCACGGCCTCGTGCGGCTCCTTCCCGGCCAGGAGCGCCGTGATCACCGGGGCGAGCGCATCGGCGATCTGCGCGGTGCGATGGAACGCGCCGCGGTTCTTCCACTCGACGACGAGCCGCTGCAGCGGGCCCGCGTACTCGCCGAGCGCGAGCACCGGGAAGAGCGCGTCGTAGTCGACCCCGGCGGGAGCGTGCGGCCCCAGCTCCCGCACGCGCGCCGCGCCCACGTGCTGCAGCGCGTCGCAGACGGACTGCACCTCCTGCGCCCCCTGGTGCAGAAGCGCCCGGCAGGCGGGGCACAGCAGCGTCCCCTCCTGCCCGCACGGGCATTCCAGCGGGAGGACGAGGGCACAGGTGTCGAACAGGATGCGTCGCAGCAGGCCCGTCGCGGACGCGGTCCCCGCGGAGCGGCCGCCGGCAGAGGGCGATCGGGGAGGCGGGAGGGGCGGGGAGCCGGCGGACATGACCCCAGACGATCATGTCCGGCGCCGCCGCACCGGGCGATGTGGACAGGACCGGCATGGGGAGGAGGGGCGGGGAGGGCGCGGGAGGCGTGCCATGGGGAGGCGGAGAGATCCGCCGGAGGAGGGCCGTCAGTAGAACGCCGGGTCACGCGCGGGCAGGTCCACCGGGGACCAGCCCGATCCCGTCGAGCGCAGCAGCGTCCCGTCCGAGGTCGTCGCCCAGATCGTCTCCGACAGCGCGCTGCCCGCGACCCGGTTCGTGCCCGGGCGCGGGGTCGGCATCGTCTCGAGCCCCTGCATGAGGTCCAGCACCAGCACCTGCGGCTCCTCCCCGGCGGCGGCGGACCCCAGCAGCAGGAGCTTGGCCTCGTCGTACCAGCTGACCAGAGCGATCTCCTCGAGGGCCGCGTGCAGGGCGACCGGGCTGGTGAGCGCGGTCGGCTCGCCCTTCCCGCTGCGGACCACGGCGCACAGGTCCAGGCGAGTGCCCGCGCGGTCCGCGGACAGCACGACCAGGCGCGTGGCGTCGGAGGACAGGTCCACCCCGCGCACCTCGCGTCCGGCGAGCCAGGGCGCGTCGACGGAGGCGTCGAAGGCCGAGGCCGCCGAGGAGACGGCGAGCAGCGCCCCGGCGTTCGCGACCGGCGCGGTCCACACGTACCCCGCATCGTCCACGCGCGGGGCGATGACCCGGCCTCCCTGGGCCGCATCGCGGCGGGGCACGGAGCCGTCGGTCGAGGCGAGCAGCAGCGTCGAGCCGTCGGCCGCGAGGGCCGCGGCCACCGGTGTGGACTGGCCGATCGCCGGCGCGGACACCGCCACATCGGCGAGCGCCGGCACGAGCTGCGCCGCATCGGCGCCGGCGGTGGTGTCGGCCAGCGAGATGATCCCGGTGGGTCCTGCGCCGATGGGCCGGTGCCCGGGCAGAGGCCGGGACAGGCCCTGCCCGGCGAGGTCGACCAGCTCGCCGTCGGACTCGACCCGCACCGCGCTGAGACCCTGCAGGGTGCGCAGGGAGGTCTGGATCTGGACGAGCGCCCGGGTGCGCTGCGGCTCGGGAAGGGCCCGCACGCCCTCGGGCAGCACGAGGCGGGTGCCCCCGTCGGGATCGACCGTGACCGGGGCCTCCGCGAGCTCCCCGAGGTCGGGGACCGCGCTTCCGACCGCGGCGCCGAGCACCTCCGAGGGCCCCGCGATCAGCTGGGTGAGCAGCTTCTGCACGTTCTCCTGCAGGGGGAACCAGCGCGGGTCCGGCACGAGGTGCAGACCGCGCGGGTCCACGAAGTACAGCCGCGCCGGGGTGAACAGGTTCTCGAAGGCGGCCTGCGAGAGGAACACGCCATCGGGCGCGGCGGCGATGCGCCATCGGCCGTCGACCTGCTCGAGCTGCAGGTCGAGCTCGCGGGTCGAGGCCGTGCCGAGGATCGTGCGGATCCCGCGCGCGTCGACCTGGGCCTGCGCCTGCACCGTGAGGCGGACCTCGCCCTCCGTCGTCTCCATGACCTGCAGCTCCATGCCGGCGGGATAGATCGTGACCGCCGCCTCCGGGTTCCAGGTATCGCGGAGGCCGGGCGCCAGGTAGGCGCGGGCGACGGCGTAGTCGTCCTCCGGCCCGACGCCCGCCTGCACGAACCCGAGGACGATCTCCTCCGGCGTCGCGCCGTCCCGCGGAAGGAGCGGCTGCACGTAGGGGGCGTCCAGCACGGCCGAGCCCGCGAGGGTCCGCTGCTCGACCGGCGAGGAGACGGGGATCCTGGCGCAGGCGCCGAGGGCGAGGCCCGTGCCGGCGAGCGCCGCGGCGCGCAGCAGGGTCCGTCGCGGCGGGAGCGGGCCGATGCGGCTCATGCGGGATCCTCCTCGGTGTCGATGCGCGGCAGGTCGTCGGGGCGGACCACGCTCTGGCCGCACGGGGCCGGGGTGCTCTCCGGCACCTCGCCCGGCTGCTCGATGAGGGCGAAGCGCCGCTCGAGCGGCAGCGGCGAGCGGTGCAGCACCGTGCCGGGGCGGCGCGGCAGCGTCAGGCGGAACACGGCGCCGCTGCCCTGCTGTCCCCAGGCCTGCAGCCAGCCGCCGTGCAGATGCGCGTCCTCGGCGCTGATCGCGAGCCCCAGACCCGTTCCCCCGAGGGTGCGGGCGCGCGACGGATCCGCCCGCCAGAACCGCTCGAAGACCTTGCTCGCGCTCTCGGGCGAGATGCCGTGGCCGAAGTCCTGGACCACGACCGCGACCGCCTCGTGGTCCGCGCCGGTCTGCACCAGGACGGGATGCCCTGCCCCGTGCTCGATCGCATTGGTCAGCAGGTTCCGCAGGATCCGGTCGATGCGGCGACGGTCGACCACGGCGCTCGTGGCCCCCGACTGATCGAGGCGGATGACCACGCCCTGGCGCCCGGCGAGCGGGCGGATGTCGTCGATCGCCGCACGCACCAGCTCCCCCATGTCCTCCCGGCGCGCCTCGAGGATCGCGGCGCCCGAGTCGAAGCGGGAGATCTCCAGGAGGTCGGCGAGCAGGGAGTCGAAGCGCCGCACCTGCGTGGAAAGCAGCTCGGTCGTGCGGGCGAGCTCCGGCGAGAAGGCGTCGCGTCCGTCCTCGAGCACCGATGTCGCCATGCGGATCGTGGTCAGCGGCGTGCGCAGCTCATGGGAGACGTCGGAGACGAAGCGCTGCTGGACGCGGGAGAGCTCGGTGAGGTCCTGCACCTTCTGCTCGAGGCTCTGCGCCATGTCGTTGAAGGACTCGCCCACGCGGGCCAGCTCGTCCCCGCCCTTGACCTCGACGCGGCTGGTCAGATCTCCGTCGGCGAGGCGCTCCGCGGCGGAGGCCGCGCGCTGCAGCGGGATCGTCACCAGGCGCGAGACCACGAAGGCGACCCCCACCATGAGGGCGAGGAGCACCGCGAAGCCGCCTGCCATGACGCGCTGCACGAACGAGAGGGTGCTCTGCTCCTCGTGCAGGGAGAAGACGAGGTAGAGGTCGTAGCTGCCGCTGCCGGCGACGGTGACGCGGGTGCCGACGAGGATACCCGGGTCGGTGCCGCCGTCGGGACGGGCGAGCGCGACGCTGCGGTAGGTGAGCGCGTCGGGGTCCTCGACGAGGGCGGCCGTGAAGTCCTCGTCGGCCTCCTGCTCGACGAGGTCGAGCACGGTGCGGTCCGAGGAGATGGGCACGATGCCGCCGGTCTCGTCCACGGGGATCAGGGCGGCCTCCCGCCCGGCGCTGTCGGTGCTCTGGCGCACCGTCTGGATGAAGTCCGTCGCGGAGTCGCGCTGCTGGGTGGTGGTCGTCCCCACGGACTGCTGCAGGAGCACGATCAGGTCGTCCCTCAGCACCGAGGACTCGTCCAGGACGCGCTCCTGTCGCTGGTCGAACAGGCCCTCGGCAATCACGGACGACAGGTAGGCGCCGACGGTGAGGATCGAGATCATGGCCAGCAGGATCGTGACCGCCACGACCCGGGCGGCGAGCGACCATCGGAAGATGTCCAGGCGGGCGGGGCCGTCCGCACGGGCGGCGGTCACCGGCTCCGTGTCAGGAGCGGTCACGGCACGGGGCCCGTCGTCTCAGGCCTCGGCGCCGGCGCGATAGCCCACGCCGCGCACGGTCACCACGACACGCGGGTTCTCGGGGTCTCGCTCGATCTTCGAGCGCAGGCGCTGGACGTGCACGTTCACCAGGCGGGTGTCCGCCGCGTGGCGGTACCCCCACACGTCGCGCAGCAGCACCTCCCGGGTGAAGACCTGCCAGGGCTTGCGGGCCAGCTGCGTGAGCAGGTCGAACTCGAGCGGTGTCAGCGGGATCGTCTCGCCCTCCCGGCGGACCTCGTGCCCGTCCACGTCGATCACGACGTCGCCGATCATGAGGGTCTCGGTGGTCGGCGCGTCCGTGCGGCGCACGCGCGCCTTGATGCGGGCGACCAGCTCATCGGGCTCGAAGGGCTTGGTGAGGTAGTCGTCGGCGCCGGCCTCGAGGCCCTCGACGACATCGGCCGTGTCGGAGCGGGCGGTCAGCATGATCACCGGCACTCCGGACTCGCGGCGCAGGCGGCGGCACACCTCGATGCCGTCGATGCCCGGGAGCATGAGGTCCAGCAGCACGAGGTCCGGCCTCACCCGCGGGAACGCCTCGAGCGCGGAGGCGCCGTCGGGGGTGGTCACGACCTCGAAGCCCTTGCCGCGCAGGACGATCCCGACCATCTCGGCGATGGCCTGGTCGTCGTCCACCACGAGGATGCGAGAAGGCGTCGTCATGCGCTCATTGTGCCACCGCCCCCGCCCGCGCGGAGGCAGCGCGGGGAGCCGACGCGACCAGAGGCGCCGCGGGATTCGACCAAGGTCGGTGCATGCGGACGCATCGCGCCTCGTACGGTGGTTCCCACGATCACCTGCGAAGGAAGACCGCCATGAGCTCACCCTGGTCCGCCCCCGGATCGCTCCCCGCTCCGCAGACCCACGCCGACGCGGCCCCGGAGCTCGACCCCTCCGGAGCCCCCGCCTCCCCGCTCGAGCGGGAGCTGACCGCGCGCGTCCCTCTCTTCCCCCTGCGGCCCATGAGCCTCGGAGAGATCCTGAGCGCCGCGATGCGGATCTACCGGGTGCGGCCGAGGACGGTGTTCGGCCTGTCCGCCCTCGTCTTCGGCCTCGCCTTCGTGATCACCTCCCTCCTGCAGGGCGCCGGGATGATCCCGATGATGGTGCAGATGCAGGGGCTGGCCGACGACCTGACCGCCGAGCTCGAGTCCGACCTCTCCCTCGGCGAGTCGATCCTCACCTTGGTCACGAGCGTCGCGACCGGTCTGGTGACCATGATCGCCGCACAGCTGGTGACGGTGGTGCTGGCCCGCGTCGCTCTCGACGAGGCCACCGGCCGCCGCAGCACCGAGGACCTGGTGCCCGCGACGCTGCGCCGCCGCGGTCTCCCCGCGGTCGTGCTCGGCCTGCTCGTGGGGATCGCGAGCATGGTCCCGCTCCTGGTGCTGACGATGCTGGGCGCTGTCCCGCTGCTGATCGTGCAGGAGCCGCGCTGGTGGACGATCCTCCCGCTCGTGCTCGGCGCGCTCCTGGGCCTGCTGGGCACGCTGTACATCTCCTTCCGCTGCATCCTCGCGGTGCCGGTGCTCGCCGCCGAGGAGGTCGGCGCCCTCGGTGCCCTGCGCCGCTCCCTCACGCTCACCCGCGGCGGACGCGGATGGCGGGTGATCGGCATCGGCGTGCTCATCACCGTGCTGTACGGCATCGCGCAGCAGGCCGTCGGAAGCGTCTTCGGCATCATCGCGACCGTCCTCTACCTGGGCATCCTGCTCGCCACGAACTTCACCGCCCTGGCCCTGGCCATGTCGCTGATGCTGATCGTCGCCATGTTCGGGACCTTCCTGGCCACCGTGCTCGTCGCCCCCTTCCTCGCGGCCGGGATCACCGCCCTGTACGCCGATGCGCGGATGCGCGGCGAGGGCTGGGACGTGGAGCTGCAGGCGGCCGCCCGCGGGGAGCGCGCCGCCGCGAGCCCCTCGCAGGAGACGCGGGCGTGAACCCCGTGGACCCGGACGAGGCGCGGCGGAGGATCC
This sequence comes from Brachybacterium hainanense, assembly GCF_042434575.1. Taxonomy (NCBI): domain Bacteria; kingdom Bacillati; phylum Actinomycetota; class Actinomycetes; order Micrococcales; family Dermabacteraceae; genus Brachybacterium; species Brachybacterium hainanense. Next base: position 23,827 of record NZ_JBHLSV010000012.1, on the reverse strand, counting down.
TCGAGGAACTCTCCCGCTCCGAGTACCGCGAGGGCGACGGCTTCATCGCCTGGCTGCTCGGCGTGATCGAGGCCTTCCTCGACCGGATGGTCGCGGACGTGTCCGGCTCCGGACCTGCCCAGTGGGCCATCGGGATCGGCGGGGGCCTGCTGGCCGTCGCGCTGCTCGTGCTCGTGGCGCGCCGCACGGGGCTGCTGCGCGGATCAGGTGCGCTGAGCGTGTCCGCGGCTCTCGATGGCGAGGAGGTCGCGGGCGCGGACGAGCTGCGGGTCCGCTCCCGGCTCGCCCTGGACGCGGGACGCCTCGACGACGCCGTCGTGCTCGCGCTGCGCTCGCTGGTCCGCGACCTCGACGAGCGCACCCTGCTCGAGGTGAGCGCCGGCATGACCGCCCACGAGGTGGCCGCCGCAGCCAGCGTCCCCTTCCCGGACCTGCGACGACGGCTCGACCTGGCTGCGGCCGCCTTCGACACCGCCGCGTATTCGCGACGGAGCGCCAGCGCGAAGCAGGCCGAGGACGCGGTCCGCCTGGTCGAGTACGTCGCCCAGACCACCCCCGACCTGGCGCGTCTCGCCGGCGAGGGGGCGGCGCCGTGACCGACCCCTCCGCGCAGAGCCCGCGCCGCAGCCGGATCCTCGTCGCCCTCATCGCGGTCGCGATCCTCGCCGCCGTGCTCGTCACGGTCCTGCGCGGCACCTACCGCGACGGCCCCCTCGAGCCCGACGCCCCCACGGCCCAGGGCTCCAAGGCCGTGGTGCGGGTCCTCGAGGATCTCGGGACGAGCGCCGAGCCGCAGCGGCGCACGACCGAGGCCGCCCAGACCCTCGAGGCCGGCGGCACCGTGCTCGTCACCACGCCGAACCTGCTGAACAGCGCACAGATCGACCTGCTGGCCGAGGCCCGCGAGACGGGGGGCGGCCGCCTCGTGCTCGTCCAGCCCGACTTCGTCACCGTGTCCGCCCTCGCCCCCGGGGTGCGGCCCTCCGGGAGCTCCGAGGAGCGCGAGCGCCTGACCTCCTCGCCGGACTGCGGGGAGGCCTCCTTCGGAGCACGCACCGTTCTGGCCGCCCCGGTCGAGGGCGTCTCGGAGTCCTCGACCGCGTACACCGCCCCCGAGGGGGCGAGCTCGTGCTTCGCCCTGCGCGGCGGCAGCCTCGTCGTCGTCACCGACGGCGTCACGGTGCTCGGCTCGGCGAGCCTTCTGAGCAACGGGGAGGTCGGCACCCTGGACAACTCCGCGGTCGCCCTGAACGCCCTGGGCGATCCGCAGGGGCTCGGCTGGTACCTGCCCTCGGCCACCGACCCGATGTCGACCTTCGCGCCGACCCTGCTGGACTACCTGCCGTCGTGGACCGGCCCGGTCGCCGTCTGGCTGCTGGCCGTGACGGGAGCGGCGCTCCTCGCGCTCAGCCGCCGCCACGGCCCCGTCGTCCTCGAACCGCTGCCGGTGCAGGTCCGCGCCCAGGAGCTGACCATCGGCCGGGCGCGGATGCTGCACCAGGCCCGTGCCCACGACCACGCCGCCGCCGCTCTCCGCGCGGCGACCTGCGCCCGGCTCGCGCACCGGCTGGGCATCCACCGGGAGACCCGGCTGGACCCTCTGCTGGACGCCCTCGCCCCCCACACGACCCTCGACGCCGCCCGTCTGCGGCATCTGCTGGGCCCGACACCTCTGGCCGGCGACCGCGAGCTGGTCGCCCTGGCCCACGACCTCGACCTTCTCGAGAAGGAGATCTCCCGATGACCACCCCGATCCCCGATACCGGGCACCGAGAGCGCATGACCGCGCTGAGCACCGAGATCCACAAGGCCGTGGTGGGCCAGGACGCGGCTGTGACGAGCCTCGTGGTCGCCCTCCTGTGCCGGGGCCACGTCCTGCTCGAGGGCGTGCCCGGCGTCGCCAAGACCCTGCTGGTGCGCTCGCTCGCCGCAGCCCTCGACGTGCAGATGCGGCGCCTCCAGTTCACCCCGGACATGATGCCCGGCGACGTGACCGGCTCCCTCATCTATGACAGCGCCACGAGCGATCTCGTCTTCCGCGAGGGCCCGGTGTTCACGAACCTGCTGTTGGCCGACGAGATCAACCGGACGCCGCCGAAGACCCAGTCCGCCCTGCTCGAGGCGATGGAGGAGCGCCAGGTGACCGTCGACGGCGTCAGCCGCCCTCTTCCGGAGCCGTTCCTGGTCGTCGCCACCCAGAACCCCATCGAGTTCGACGGCACCTATGCCCTCCCGGAGGCGCAGCTGGACCGGTTCCTGCTCAAGGCGGTGCTGCCGCTGCCCGAGCGCGACGACGAGATCGACGTGCTGCGCCGCCACGCCGACGGCTTCTCCACGAGCGACCTCGCCGGAGCGGGCCTGCGCGCCGTGGCCGATGCCGGATCCCTGCGCGCCGCCCAGGAGGACGTCGCGCGCGTGCGCGCCGAGGACGCGGTGCTCCAGTACATCGTCGACGTGTGCCGGGCCACCCGGCGCTCCCCCAGCCTGCAGCTGGGCGCCTCGCCGCGCGGCGCGATCGCTCTGCTGCGCACCTCCCGTGCCTGGGCCTACCTGGGCGGGCGCGATTTCATCACCCCCGACGATGTCAAGACGATGGCGCCGGCCACGCTCTCGCATCGGGTGCGCCTCACGACGGAGGCGGAGCTCGAGGGCGCCGGCATCTCCTCGGTCCTCGCCGCGACCCTCGCCTCCGTCCCGGTCCCCCGCTGAGGTCGACATGCGCATCTCCCCCACCGTCCCCGGTGCGCTCAGCGCGCTGCTGGCGACCCCGTTCCTCGTGCTCTGGCCGAGCGCGTGGACCCTGCTGGCCTGCACTCTCGCCTGGCTCGCGCTCCTGGGGATCGATGTGCTGCGCACCCCGGACCCGCGCCGTGTCGCGGTGCGCCGCGAGGCTCCGGGCCAGCTGCGTCTGGGCACGAGCGCGACCGGGCGCCTCCTGCTGACCAATCCCGGCCGTGCCCCGATGCAGCTGCACGTGCGCGACGCCTGGAACCCGACGGCAGGGCTCGCCCGGCAGCGGGAGCACCTGCGGATCCCCGGCGGCGAGCGCCGCGCGATCTCCCAGGTGTTCACCCCGACCCGCCGGGGCGAGCATTCCTCGCGCGCCCTGGTCATCGACTCGCGCTCCCCCTTCGGCCTGATGCGGCGCAGCGCCCGGCCCGCCGTCCCCGGCCGGATGCTGGCGCTGCATGCCTTCGGATCCCGCAGGCATCTGCCGTCCCGGGTGCGGCGCCTGCGCGAGCTCGAAGGGCTCGCGGCCGTGCATCAGCGCGGCCAGGGCACCGAGTTCGACTCCCTGCGCGACTTCGTCGACGGCGACGACGTCCGCTCGATCGACTGGCGGGCCACGGCCCGCCGTCGCAGCGTGGTCGTGCGCACCTGGCGGCCCGAGCGCGATCGGCATGTGCTGATCGTCGTGGACACCTCCCGGACCTCCGCCGCCCGGATCGGCGAGGGGCCGCGCCTGGATGCAGCCCTCGACGGGGCGCTGCTGCTGACAGCGCTGGCGACCGAGGCCGGGGATCGCGTCGACGTGCTGTGCATCGACCGGATCCCCCACGTCTCCGTCAGCGGGTCGAGCCCGCGGACGGTCCTGCACGACGTGGTCGCCGCGACCTCGCCCGTGCAGCCGGCCCTGGTGGAGACGGACTGGGAGCAGGTCGCCGCGCAGATCGAGCGCCGCACCCGGAGGCAGGCCCTGGTGGTGCTGCTGACCCCGGTCGAGCCCTCGGTGGTGGAGCAGGGGCTGCTGCCCGTGGTGTCGCGGCTGAGCGCCGCGCATCCCGTGGTGATCGCCTCCGTCGCCGACCCCTCCCTCGCGCAGCTGGCGGCGGGCCGGGCCGATGCCGAGGCGGTCTATCGGGCCGCGGCCGCCTCCCGGACCATGCTCGAGCGCGATGCCGTCTCGCAGCTGCTGACACGGGCCGGGGCGCACGTGGTCGATGCCGGCCCCGACTCCCTGCCGCAGGCCCTCGCCGACCGGTACCTGCTGCTCAAGGCCGCCGGCCGCCTCTGATCCCGGCCGACTCTGATCCCGGTCCCGCGACGCAGGCTCCCCAGCGGGGCGATCGGCCCCGTCCGGGGCGCGCGGGAGCAGGTGCGCGGACGGCTTGGGCAGCGGCATGCCCAGCGCCCTCGTCCCGTGCGCGTGAACAGGTCCGGCTCGGCGACAGCCGGGTCAGCGGCGATCGGCCGTGGGCATCAGCCGCGCACCGGGCACCGAGGAGGGCGCAGGATCACGAGGCGACCGCGACGCGGTCCCCGACGAGGTCCTCGGACAGGTCGCCGCTCACCCCCGACCGGTGCACGGTGCGGCCGCGGCCGAGCATGAGCCAGAGCACCCCGGCCCAGGCGATCACCCCGATCCCGATCCGCACCGCAGCCGGCAGGCTCGAGGGCGTCACGAAGGCCTCGATGAGCCCGGCGACCAGCAGCAGGGGGACCAGTCCGATCGCGACCGTCACCAGGGCGCGCGCAGCGCTGGCGAGGGCCCAGCCGCGGGGCAGCGGTCCCGGCCGCACCCAGGACCAGAACAGCCGCAGACCCGCACCGGCACCGATGCAGACGCAGGTGATCTCCAGCAGCCCGTGCGGGAGCAGGAACACGAAGAACGTGCCGAGGCCGCCGTGAGCCGCCATCACCCCGGCGGACAGCCCGATGTTCAGCCCGTTCTGCAGCAGCATGAGCACGGGCCAGAAGCCCGTGATGCCGAAGACCACCGCCTGCACGGTGATCCAGGCGTTGTTGGTCCACACCTGGGCGGCGAAGCCGCTGGCCTCGCCCTGGAAGTAGTAGGCGACGAAGTCGCGCTGGGCGAGCATCCGCTGCTCCGCCTGCGGCACGACGGCCTCGCGGGCCCCCGCGTCCAGGCCGAACCACAGCCCGGTCACGAGGGTCGACAGCACGACGAGCGCGCCGCACAGCGCGACCGACCAGCGGGCCTGGTGGAGGGCGGAGGGGAAGTCCTCCCAGAGCATCGTGCGGGCATGGCGCCACAGCGGGACGCGGGCACCGGTGATGCGCCCCCGCGCCCGGTTCAGGAGCATGGACAGCCGTGCGGTGAGCGTCGGATCCGGGTTCGTCGAGCGCACCGTCGAGAGCTGCGTCGCGACCCGCTGGTAGAGGGCGATCAGCTCGTCGATCTGCTCCGCATCGAGACGACGGGAGCGCGCGAGGCGGTCCAGGCGGTCCCAGTCCTCGCGGTGCACGGCGATGTAGGCGTCGATATCCACCGTTCCAGCGTAGGCGGCGGGACCGGGCCCCGCCTGCGACGAAAGTAGGCGTCACCGGCGGCGGAAGCCGACGAGGGATCGTGGTCCGGCGACGCGGCTCCTGCGAGACTGGGGGCATGGATGCACAGACCGCCCGGCAGCGCGACGCCCTCATCACGGGCGAGGCCGTGCTCCTGGACCTGCTCCCCGCCTCGTTCGCGACGCGCATGGTCTCCGCGATCATCGACGGCGTGCTGCAGCTGATCCTGTTCGCGGCGATGACGGTCGGCACGGCGCTCGCCGCGGCGAGAGGGGGTCTCGACGACGGCTTCGTCGCGGCCGCCCTGCTGCTGGCCGGCGTCCTCGCCTGGATCGGATACCCGGTCCTGTGCGAGCTGCTGCTGCACGGCCGCTCCCCGGGTCGTCTGGTGATGGGCACCCGCGTGGTGCGCGAGGACGGCGGACCGGTGCACCTGCGCCAGAGCATCCTGCGCGCCGTGATGGCGATGTTCGAGATCTGGTCGACCTCGGGGGCGCTGGCCCTGACGACGAGCGTGATCGATCGGCGTTCGCGGCGGCTGGGCGACATGCTCGCCGGCACGCTCGTGATGCAGGAGCGGCTGCGCGCGCCGATCCCCCGCCGTGAGCAGGTGCCCCCGGACCTCGCCGACTGGGCGGCGACAGCCGATGTGGGGCGGCTCCCGCTGACGCTGGCCCAGGAGATCCGCGGTTTTCTGCCGCGGGCCGGCGCGCTCGTCCCGGAGTCGCGGCGCATCCGCTCTCGCGATCTCCTCCAGCGCACCCTTCCCTCGGTGTCGCCTCCGCCGCCTCCGGGCACGGATCCGGAGGACTTCCTGCGCGCCGTGATCGCGGAGCGCTCGCGGAGGGACGAGGTGCGTCTGCGCCGGGCCGCGGAGCGCCGCAGCGCCGATGCCGAGCAGGTGGCCGCCCTCCCCTTCCGCGCCTGAGGCGTCCGCGGATCGTGCGCGGCAGGATCCGCCGTGAACGGCAGGATCCGATGCGCGGCTCCGGGGCCTGCATGCCGCCGACGCCTGCCCGGGACGCGGCCCCGCTGCCGCCCCGAGGACGATCAGACGTCGATCCCGCTCACCGGAACCGCCGCCCCACGGGGTCCGACCCTCGCCGAGGCACCACGACGACCCCCGACGGCGACCAGGCCTCGAGCCCCCTCACCGGAACCGCCGCCCCACCGAGGTGTGACCGTCGTTGACGCACAACAACAGCCCCGGGGCGAGAGCTGCCCGTGGTCGAGGCACAGCGCGGATGCCGTGCCTCGACCACGGTCAGTCCTGCGGGATGAGGACGGGGATGCCGTCCTCGACCCCGTAGCTACGGCCGCAGTCCGCGCAGCGCAGGGCGCCGGGGGCGTCGAGCAGGGTGCCGTGGCAGGAGGGACAGACGATCCGCTCGCGCACCCAGGCCGGGATATCGATCCCGGAGCCATCCATCGTCCCGACGGTCGAGGAGTCCTGCCGCGCGGCGGGCGCCACGGGCTCCGCGGACGCAGGCCCGGATGATGCGGGCACATCCGCCGCATCGGCGGGCGGGATCGGGACCTCGCGCCCGGCGGTCGCGAGCTCGGCATCGGCGGACCCGGACCCTGACCCGGACCCGGCGCCCCCGATCCGAGGCGCGACGCCCGCCGTCGGCTCGGCACCCCCGGTCCCCGGGTCGGCAGCCCCGGTCCCCGGGTCGGCCCCGGCGTTCACCGGTCTCGGCGCATCCGCGCCGTCGCCCCGGATGACCGCGAGGAGCTCGTCGCGGACGCGCTCCATGGTCCGCTCGCAGGCGGCCTCCACGTTCAGCCGCAGCAGGGGCTCCGTGTTCGAGGAGCGCAGGCTGAACCACCAGCGCTCCTCCGGCGGTGCGGCGTCCTCCCAGCTGGTGACCGTCATGCCGTCGAGCTCGTCGATCTCGAGGCGGCGGCCCTCGGCCTCCGCGGCGGCCTGCACATGGGCGCGGACCGCCTCGCGGGAGGCGGCGGGATCGGCGACCGAGGAGTTGATCTCCCCGCTCGCGGCATAGGGGTCGTGACGCGCCACGAGCGCGGAGGCCGGCCCGTCGGACTCGCGCAGGGCGGCGAGCACGTGCAGCGCCGCGAGCATGCCGGAGTCGGCGAAGAAGAAGTCGCGGAAGTAGTAGTGCGCGGAGTGCTCGCCGCCGAACACGGCGTTCTCCTGGGCCATGAGCGCCTTGATGAGCGAATGCCCGACCTGGGAGCGGACCCGGCGGCCGCCCGCCGCGACGACGGTCTCCTCCACGTGGCGGGAGGAGACGAGGTTCGCGACCACGGCCGGGCGATCCTCGCCGGCGGCACGGGCGCGGGCGATCTCCCGCTCGGCGATGAGCGCCGTGATCGCGGAGGCGGGCACGGCGCGACCGGTCTCGTCGACGACGAAGCAGCGGTCGGCGTCGCCGTCGAAGGCGAGGCCCAGGTCCGCGCCCTCGGCGAGCACGGCGGCCTGCAGATCCCGCAGGTTCGCGGGGTCCAGCGGGTTCGCCTCATGGTTCGGGAAGGTGCCGTCGAGCTCGAGGAAGAGGCCGATGATCTCGATGCCGTCGAGGCGTTCCGCCAGTGGGGGCACGGTGTGCCCGGCCATCGCGTTCGCGGCGTCGACGACCACGCGCAGCGGGCGGCCCGCCGGCACCGGGACGAGCGCGAGGACGGTGGCGAGGTACTCCTCGAGCGTGTCGAGCTCCTCGCGCCGGCCGCCCGGGACCGCTGGGATCTCCCCCGCATCGAGGTACGCCTCCGCTCGTGCCTGGATCTCCGCGAGCCCGGTGCTGCGGCTGATCGGCCGCGCCCCGGACCGGCACAGCTTGATGCCGTTGTCGGGGGCGGGGTTGTGGGAGGCGGTGAACATGGCCCCCGCCGCCCGGTGCATGCCGCTGGCGCAGTAGAGCTGGTCGGTCGAGCTGAGCCCGCTGAAGGCGACGACCGCACCGCGCAGGACCGCTCCCTCGGCGAAGGCGGATGCGAGCTGCGGGGAGGAGATCCGCATGTCGTGGGCGACGATGATCGCGTCCTCGCCGAGATGGTCGATGACGGCGGCGCCCAGCGCACGCGCGACCTCGACGGTGAGCTCGCTCCCGGCGACTCCGCGGACGTCGTAGGCCTTGACGATCCCGGAGAGATCGGCGGGTCCGGGGGCGAGCTCAGTCATTGCTGCTCCTGATCACATGCAGATGGCGGCGGGGGCTCGGCTCCGCCGCGGGAACGGGTTCGGGGACCGCGGGCCGGGGGCGGACCGCGTCCGCAAGGGCGAGGAGGTCGTCGCTCGCCCCGGAGCTGCCGGGGACTCGGATCAGCTCCCAGCCCTGCGGGGCGGTCAGCCGCTGGGCGTGGTCCGCGCAGAGGTCGTAGGCGTGGGGCTCGCTGGTGCGGGACAGGGGTCCGAGCACAGCGGTCGAGTCCTCGTACACGTAGGTCAGCGTGCTGACCGCCGGTCGGGAGCACGCGGTCCGGGAGCATTCACGGGCAGGCACGGATGCAGTCTACGCGGGGCGCCGACCTCGCCCGAGGGCGGCGCGCTGACCGCCGTGAGGCGCTCGCCACGGCCCGCGGGATAGAGTGACCGCCGACCACCACGCCTCGAGCCGGCGCCTCCCGCACGCTGCTCGACATAGGAGATACACATGGGCATCCCCTCCTCCCCCATGGGGCGCGGCAGCGCTCTGGGACCGGCGCGCAGGCCCCGGCGGGACCGGCACGGCCGGGGCTTCCGCCATGATCTGATCCCCCCGCATCTGCCCGGCCACCTCTCGCGGCGGGCCCTGTTCGACGAGACGGTCCTCGAGGCGATCCGGCCGCATCTGGAGCGGTTCGGGCGGCGGCTCGAGCATCTGCGGGTCACGGTCGAGGAGGTGCCGTCCACGGATCCTGCGCCGTGGGAGGACGAGCTGGTGCCGCTGGGCCGCTTCGTGGCCGCGGACCGCTTCGACCCTCCGACCATCGTGCTGTACCGCCGCCCGATCGAGACCCGCGCCCAGGGCGCGGCCGAGATCGCGATGATGGTCCGCCAGGTGCTCGCCGAGCAGATCGGCGCCATGCTGTCGCTGGACCCGGGCGACGTCGACCCGGAGGCCTGGGGGTCCTGATCGGGCCGACGGCCCGGCTGATCAGCGCAGGTGCACGGAGAGGGAGGCGAGCTCCCGAGCGGGCGGGAGCACGGGGATCGTCGAGAGGAGCCCGCCGAGGGCCGGGTCGTGCTCCGCCTGCACCCAGGCGGCGTGGAGCCTCCCGCTCCCCTCGCTGCTGAGCACGAGGCCGGCGGCGGCTCCGTTCATGCCGCGCAGCTCGGTCCCCCCGACCGTGACGAGCCGGCCCGCGGGGACCGGACGGACGACGGGGGCGCCGGCGCTCCCGTCCGCGCCGAGGGGGATGACGGTCGCGGTGGTGTCCGCGGAGGAGACGAGCGCCAGCAGCCCGACAGGGCCCAGCGTGGACAGGGCCAACGCCGCTCCCTGTCCGAGGGCGGGCGCGGCGGCTGCGAGCGCCAGGTCCGCGGGGGTGCCCAGCGTCTCCCCGGCCGGGGCGGGCCCGGGCACGCGGGAGCGGACGACCGCGTCGACGGGGGCGGCGGCGAGGATCCGCACGGCATAGTCCCCCGGGACGGTCAGCGGCAGCGGCACGGTGAGCACCGTCCCGGCCGGGAGATCGAGGCCCGACAGGCCCGGCAGACCCAGATCGCCCTCCGAGCCCAGCACGGTGACGTCCGCGGAGGTGTCGGTGCCGCGCGGGTTCTGGAGGATCAGCACGGGCACCAGGTCCGGGGTGGTCAGGTGCACGCCGGGGACGAGCTGCTCGGCCGCGGGCTCGGGGAGCGGCGCGAGGATCTGGGCGCCCCGGGCGGTGAGGCCGTCGCGCTCGGCCGTGCTCACGTGCATCAGCAGCGGCGCACCGACGGTGACCACGCGCAGGCCCACCGCGTCCTGACCGGCGATCACCGTGTCCAGCAGGAGCTGCGCGGTCTCCCCGGCCGCGACCACGATCCGGCTGCGGCCCTGCATCTCGGCGGGGCCGTCGGCGGTCCACACCTGGACCGACGCGGTCGCCGGACGGGGGGAGACGTTGCGCAGCACCAGCACCGAGGTGCTCCCGCGCAGGGTGCCCGCCCCCAGGAAGGAGGCGTCCACGCGCGGGCTCAGCATCCGGCTGAGGGAGAGGGAGCGGAAGTCGCCCGTCTCCGTGAGGGTGGTCTGCACGGCATCGCCGACGGGGCGGCTGCCGTCGGCCGCGGCGAGGGTCACCTGGGCTCCCGCCTCGAGGTCCGGGGCGAGCAGGCCCAGGGCGCCGTAGCCGAGCTCGGTCGGCGGGGCGGTGCTCTCGCCGCCGTCCTCGTCCACGAGCTCGATGCTCGGGGCCAGCGGGTCTCCCTGCGCGTCCTGGCGGGTGGTGCTGCTGGAGACCCGGCCGAACAGGAGGGAGGAGTCCTCCTCGAGGGCGATCGCGGAGACGCCGACGGCGGTCGAGGGCGGGATCACCCGGAAGTCGTCATCGGACTGGCCGGAGCCGAGCACCTCGTCCGGGACGGTGAGCGGTCCCTCGGTCCAGCGGGTGAGGGCCCCGGGCTGGGCGGCCTCCTCCGGCCGGATCAGCTCTCGCAGGCCCGGGGAGCCGTGCGAGGACACGGCGACCGCACCGGCGCCGACGAAGGGCAGCAGGCTGAGTGCGCCGAGCAGGGGGCGGCGGCCGATGCTCATGACGGGACCTCCATGCGGACGCCGCGGCGTCGCCACGGCACGGCGATCAGGGCGCTCAGCACGACGGTCGCGCCCAGCAGGATCTGCAGGGGCAGGCGCCAGGGCTGGTCGCGGTCCAGGTGCAGCTCTCCTCCGATGCCCGCGGGCAGGACGAATCCCTGGGCCCAGCCGCCGACGAGGACGGGTTCGAGCTCCCGCCCGTCGACCCTCGCGCTCCACTGCGCGTCCTGACGCTCGGACAGGACGATCACCCGCTCGGCCTCCGCGGCCTCGACGCTCCCGTCGACGGCGATCACCCGGCTGCGCAACGGGGCGGCGTCGGCATCGGCGGCGGCGTCGAGCACCGCGCCGTCCGCGTCCAGGCGCGGCGTACCGATCCAGGCGCGCGGCGCGGCATCGACGAGCCGCCACAGGCCCCCGGTCGTGGTCTGCGTGACCTTCTCCAGCCGCGGGGAGCTGTCGAGCGCGCCGATCAGCGCCTCCTGCTCCTCCAGCGGGCCGGGGACGACGACGTACTCGATCCCCAGCAGGTTCAGTCCCTCGCCTCCGGGCGCCGCGGCCGTGCCGAGCAGCTGGGCGGTCCCGGCCCGCAGCGCGCTCGAGGCGGGGTCCACATCGACGGCGCTGTCCTCGCCGATCGCGGCGATCGTCCGCGCCGAGGCGGCCGCCGATCGCTGGTCGAGGGACGCTCCCCCGCCGACGACGAGCTCGGCCTGCACCTGGTCCGGGCTCGTGGCGCTGAGCACGAGCACCCGCTGACGATCCGCGGAGCGGCCGCTGTCGGCGGCGGCGGCCGGGACCGGAGCGACGTCCTGGCGGTGGATCCCGAGCACGGCCGGGAGGCCGATGCTCCAGCCGACCACGAGGACCGCGCACAGGGCCGCCGTGACCCAGGCGGCGCCGAGGGAGGCGATCCGGCGCAGGCGGGAGATGCCGGGGCCGCGCCGGGCGAAGGCGTCGAAGGTCGCCCCGGCCCCCAGGAGGATCGCCAGCAGGGCGATGCTGAGCAGGCCGTGCTGGGACCCGGACAGCAGCGAGCCGTCCACGATCTCGACCGGGGTGCGGGCGGCGAGGACGGCGACGCCGAGGGCGACGGCGGCGACCAGCAGGGCGAGCCGTCCGGCGGCACCGGCGCTGCCCGCCAGGAAGGGCGCGCCGAGGGCGGCGAGCACGATCGGGGCCAGCAGCAGCACCGGGGTCATGGCGGCGAGCTGCGCGCCCACCAGCGGCGCGAGCGCCTGCCAGGCCGGCGGCACGGAGGGCCACAGGGACAGGACCGTGAGCCCGCTCTGCGTCCCGGCGGGGGTTCCCGGCACGCCGGCGAACAGGATCGAGGGGTGCTGCACGTACTGCCCGATGTAGGGGGCGTGCAGGGCGAGGGAGGGCACGAGCACCCACAGCAGCCGCAGGCGGCGGCCGGGGACGAGCGGCGCCAGCAGAGCGAGGGCCAGCGCGATCACGAGCACGAGGACGGGCTGGATCGCTCCGATCACCAGCAGCACGAGCCCGCCGGCCGCGGCCGCGGAGACGCTCGCCTGGGACAGGCGGTGCGGCAGGCCGATCGCGCGGCCGATCGCGAGGGCCAGCAGCGGCAGCAGCATGTGGACGACGAGCACCTGCCACGTCCCCGAGGACAGGGCCGAGAGCACCGTCGGCGCGCTCGCCCACACCACGGCGATCGCGAGCCGGGCCCCGACCGCGCGGGTCAGCGCGCCCGCCGCCCACCAGGCGGCGAGGGCGGACACGGGCACGGCCGCGAAGATGACGACCTCGACGAGCAGGGAGCCGGAGACGGGCACGGCGCCGAGCAGGCGCAGCAGCGGGTCGGCCGGTCCGCGCATGCCGAGCCCGCCCGGGACCCAGCTCGACCACGCGGTCTGGGCGGTGTCGCGCCAGCTCTCGGGGAGGGCGCGGAAGGACGGCCCGACGAGGTCGCCGCGCCCGAACAGCGAGCGCAGGGACACCAGGGCGATGACGGTCGCGCCGAGGGCGAGGACGAGGGTCCACACGCCGTGGCGGCCGTAGTCGGCGTCGTCCGCGCCGTGGGTGGTGCCGGAGATGCCCCAGGTGGTGCGGCGGATCCGTCGGGTGCGGTCGTCATCGGCGAACAGGCGGGTCCAGATCGCGTCGATCTGCTGGCGCAGGTCCTCGCCGCGGGGCAGGAACAGGGGCGCGAGGCGCCGCCTCGGCACCGCGGAGCGCCGTGATATCGCGGCGCCCTGGGCGAGGGCGCGCGGGGCCCGGCGCAGCATGCCGCCGAGGGCGCTCAGCTCCGCTGCGGCCAGCCGCGGCCGATGCACCACGATCGCCCCCGCGATCCGGGCGAGCGTCAGCAGGGGGGACAGCAGCAGCAGGAGGAGGGCGAAGGGCAGCGGCCGATGCTTCAGCAGCGTCAGCAGCTGGCCGCGCCGGTGCTCGCGCACGAGGTGGGCCTCGGTGCCCTCGGGAGCCGGGGACACGGCACGCGCCTCGGCGATGACGGCGACGCGCTCGCCGCCCCGCCATACCCGCTGGCACAGGTCGATCTCCGCCCAGGGCGTCGGCAGCGCGGCGTCGAAGCCTCCCGCCGCCTCGAGGGTCGACTGCCGCACGAGCATGCCGGGCAAGGCGACGGCGAGGACGTCCTCGCGCCAGTCGAGCTGGCCCTGGTCGATCTCGCCCGCCTCGACCCCGGTGTGGATCCTGCCTCCGTGGGTGAGGGTCAGCCCCACGTCGACGAGTCCGTCGGCGGCATCGGCCGTGAGCAGATGTCCCTCCTGCGGTCCGGCACCTCGATGGCGGACGCGCTTCGGGCCGACGATGGCGGTCGACGGTGAGGCCTCCACGGCCCCGAGCAGGGTCTCGAGGGTCCGCGTCCCGGGGGCGGAGTCCTCGGTGATGAACCAGAGCCAGTCATCGCCGTCGTCGGCCCGGCGCCGTCCTGATCCTCGGCGGCCGGGCGCGCCTGTCTGCTCCCGCAGCCGCGCGGGGACCTGGGCGATGGTCTCCGCCTCCCGCAGCGCCCGGCGCTCGGCCTCGTCCACGTCGATGTCGCGGGCACGGCGGCCGACCCCCGCGGAGGCGGCCTCCTGCTCCGCGTCGCGACGCACCGGGGCGATCCGATCGGGGTCGGAGAGGAGGTCGATGACGTGGCGGACGGCTCCGACGTGCCCGAGGGAGGCGGAGGTGCGCAGGAGCTCGTCGATGAGCCCGGCGTCGAAGGCATCGTCGAGCACGGACTCGGTCCCGGCGGGCAGCTCCGGCGGGGCGGTGACGACGACCCGGTCGGGGCGACGGCTCTGCGCCGCGAGAGCTGCGAAGGTCTCTCGATGATGCGTCGGCGTGTCCCGCCCGGAGAGCAGGACGACGGCGGTGACGGAGCGGTGGGTCACGACCTGCGCGGCAGCCGGTCAGACGGCGCGGCGCTTGAGCTTGCGGCGCTCGCGCTCGGACAGGCCGCCCCAGATCCCGAAGCGCTCGTCGTTCTCGAGCGCGTACTCGAGGCACTCGGCGCGGACCTCGCAGGAGACGCACACCTTCTTCGCCTCGCGGGTCGAGCCGCCCTTCTCGGGGAAGAACGCCTCGGGGTCGGTCTGGGCGCACAGCGCCCGCTCCTGCCATGACAGCTCGCCGTCGTCTCCGTCGACGTCGGCGAAGCTGAGGAGGTCCAGTTCGACGGGGGCGGCTTCCTCCGGCTGGTCGATATCCATCGGCACCTGTCCTTCCACGGCGTCGCTCCACGGGCACCTGAGGAGGGTCGTGCCCGCAGCGCACGTGCCGAAGCCGTGCACGCGCTCGCCCTAAAATACACTGCTGTAGTTCCCGCCCGTCAAGTGCGTGTGCTCCACACCGTCGCCGCGCACGCCGGCCCCCGTCCCAGGAGCCCCATGGATCCGCTCGGCACGACCTCGTCCTCCCGTCCGATCCGCCGCGCAGGGCACCGTCCCGCCGCGGCCTCCGTCCAGGTCATCCCCGTCACCGGGCTTCCGGAGATCCGGCCGGGCGATGACCTGGCCCGTCTCCTCGTCGATGCCCTGCACGCGCCCGGCGGACCGGGGCTGGCCGCGGGCGACGTGCTGTGCGTGTCGACGAAGGTCGTCTCCAAGGCGCTGGGCCTCGTGATCGACCGGGATGACAAGCAGCGGGCGATCCGGGAGCAGACCGTCCGCCTGGTCGCCCGGCGGCGGCATGACCGGGTCGTGACCTCGATCGTGCAGACGCCCCACGGGGCGGTCATGGCGGCGGCCGGGATCGACGGCTCGAACGCGCCCGACGGCCTGCTCCTGCTGCCCCGAGACCCGGACGCCGAGGCGACCCGGCTGCGCGAGCGCCTGCTGGCCGCCGCCGGGGACGCGCCGCAGGAGTACGGGGTCCTCCTGACCGACACCTCCTCCCGGATCTGGCGCGTCGGGGTGGGGGACATCGCGCTCGGGGCCGCGGGTGTCGCCTCGTTGCAGGACCTGCGCGGCACCGCCGATGCCGACGGCCGCGCCCTGGCCGTCACCGTCCGCGACCTGGCCGACGAGCTCGCCGCCGCGGCGGACCTCGTCAAGGGCAAGGCCTCCGCCGTGCCGGCCGCCGTCGTGCGGGGCGTCGCCGACGCGCTGGCGCCCGCCGTGCCGGCCGCGGAGCTGAACCGGCTCCCGCCGCAGGACTGGTTCGCCCGCCCCTCCCTGGAGTCGGTGTGGCAGGCCCTCGGCCTGGCGCCCGAGCACGAGCCGATCGCCCGCATGAGCCCGGAGGCGGCGGATATCCGGATCGCCCGCGCCCTCGAGGTGGCCCTCCTCCCCCGTGACGGCGAGGCCGCCGGGGCGCGCGCTCGCCTGCTCGGAGAGCACCGCATCGGGATCCTCCCCGCCGAGGACTCGCCGCGGGGATGGCGCGCGGCCGGCGCCCTGGCCGAGAGGCTGCGCACCGCCCTGCGCGCCGAGCACGACTGGTCCCCGCTGCCGGAGGTCGAGCTGACCTTCGAGCAGCCGTCCCCCGAGGAGCCCCGATGACCGATCCGTCCCCCCTGCTGTCCGCCCTCGAGTCCCGCGGCGCCCAGCCCGCCCTGGCCTGGCTCGGGGAGGCGGGGCGCGTCGAGCTGTCCGGGCACGTCCTCGCCAACTGGATCATCAAGTCGGTCAATCATCTCGACCAGGAGCTCGCCCTCGCCCCCGGCGACCTCGTGGTCCTGGACCTGCCGCCGCACTGGAAGCGTCTCGTCCTCGCGGTGGCCGCCTGGTCCCTCGGGGCCCGGGTCGAGCTGGCGGGCCCGACGACCGATGCGGAGGATGTCGAGGACCCGCGGGTCGCCGCGACCGCCGATCCCGCCTCCGCGCTCGCGGACCGGGCCGATGAGCTGCTCCTGCTGGATGCGGCGTCCCTGTCCCTGCACTTCTCCGGCGAGCTCCCGCCGCTGGCGCACGACTGGGTGCAGGAGGTGCGCGGGCACGCCGACGCGCTGCAGGTCCCCCTCCCCGGGTGGTCGGGCCCGGCGCTGGTCCCCGCGGCCGATGACGGCACCGCGACCCTCGGGGAGCGTCCGCTCCGTCGTCCGCTGCCGATGCGCGGCGACGGCCTCGACGAGGCCGACGCCGTGCTGGGAGCCCTGCTCGTGGGTCGCCCGCTGGTGGGACCCGCGGACGCCCTGCCCCGTCTGCCGGCCGCGGACGGCCTCGTCCCCGGGCGTCCCGGGCCGACCCGCTCCTGAGCTCAGCTCGCCCGCAGCGTCGCGACCGCCTCGCCCGGGTCCCCGTCGAAGACGATCCGCCCCTTGCGCAGCACCACGATGCGGCTGCACAGGTGCTCGAGCATGTCCAGCTCGTGGGAGACCACGACCATGGTCCGGCCGGCCTCCTGCAGCTCCCGGATCCGCTCGAGGCATTTGCGCTGGAAGGGCTCGTCGCCGACGGAGAGGATCTCGTCGACCAGGAAGATGTCCGGATCCGTGTGCACCGCGACGGAGAAGGCCAGCCGCAGGAACATCCCGGAGCTGTAGTACTTCACATCGGTGTCGATGAACTCCTCGATCTCGCTGAAGGCGAGGATGTCCGCGAAGCGCTCGTCGATCTGCTCCCGGGTCATGCCGAGGATCGCGCCGTTGAGGTAGACGTTCTCGCGGCCCGACAGGTCAGGGTGGAACCCTGCGCCGACCTCGATGAGGCCCGCGACCTTGCCGCGCAGCAGCACGCGGCCGTCGTCGGGGAACAGCACCCCCGAGATCGTCTTCAGCAGGGTCGACTTGCCCGAGCCGTTGAAGCCGATCAGCCCCACCGTCTCCCCCGCGCGCACCGTGAGGTCGACGTCCTCGAGCGCCATGAAGGTGTCGGCGAGCTTCTTGCGCTGCAGGGCGGAGAACACGAGCTGCTTGAGCGAATGGTCATGGCGCAGGGAGAAGCGCTTGGAGACGTGCTCCACGCGCACCATCTCGCGGGCCGCGGCGGGCCCGGGGTCCGAGGGCGGGGTCATGTCGGCTCTCATCTCACAGCTCCTGGGCGAAGCGGCGCTTGGACCGCTCGAACACGACGGTTCCCGCCACGAACGTCACCGCGGCGATCAGCAGTCCCGCCCACCACAGGCCGAAGGGCTCCCCCGGCTGGGTCAGGCTCGGGTCCGTGGCCGCCCGCTCCACGACATCGGGCCCGTAGCGCCAGAACGCGACGTGGAACAGCTCGACGACGATGGTCAGCGGGTTCAGCTGGTACAGCCACCACATCCACGTCCCGCCGATCGCCTCCTCGACCATCGCGATCCGGTAGAGCACGGGCGAGAGCCAGGTCGCGACCATGACGATGAGGTCCACGAAGTTCTCGACGTCGCGGAAGGCGGCGTTCAGCGCCGCCCCCAGCATGCCGAGGCCCATCGTGAACACCAGCAGGATCACCAGGCCGAGGACGAAGGCGACCGCCGCGGTCCCCGAGGGCACCCACCCGAACAGGAGCGCGCCGACGACGAGCACCACCAGCTGCGGCAGGAAGTGCACGAGGGCGACGATCATGCTCGACCACGGGAACAGCTGGCTGGGGAGATAGATCTTCGAGACCAGCGGCGCATTGCCGGTGATGGAGCGCGTCGCGTTGCCGAACACCTCGCCGAACAGGTTCACCGCGACGATGCCGCTGAACAGGTACACCGCGTAGGCCGGGGTGTCCTTCTGGAGCTGCAGGAACACGCCGAGGGCGATGTAGAAGACGACGAACTGCACGGCGGGCTTGACGTAGCTCCACACCATGCCGAGCACGCTGCCGCGGTAGCGGACGCGCAGCTCCTTCCGCACCAGCAGGAGCAGCAGGAAGCGCTCGGTGACCGGGTTCAGCCAGCCGGCGTCCTGTCCCGGCGCGCGCCAGCCCTCCGCCTTCTCGAGGCGGGAGGGCCCGCGCAGCGCCGGCCTCGAGGCCGGGGCGCTCACGCGGACGTGCCCCCGCGGGCGCGGTCCTGCTCGCGCTCCGGCGCGGGGTTGGCGGCGAAGGTCCGCTCCCAGGCGTCGAAGGAGGTGATCTCCGCGCTCGCCTCGCGGTACTGCGCGGCGAGCTCGTTCCAGCGCCGGTACAGGTCCACGTGGGCCCCGACCGCGCGGGCGAGCATGGTGCGGACCTGCTCGGGGTCGCGCTTGTACCAGGAGACCTGGGTGCCCTCCGCGTTGGAGACGAGGGCGCTGTCGTAGTGCGCGAGACGCCACCAGCGCGCGTCCTGGTGCGCGATCGCGGCCTGCGGGTTGCGGGTCGATCGCTCCTTCGGCGGCTGGACCAGCTGGGCCGCGAGCTTCTTCGCGGTCCACAGCGGCAGCAGGTAGCGGGAGGGCTGGGAGAAGGGCCGTCCCTTGCGCGGCGGCTTGTCGACGTGCACGGCCGGGTACTGGTCGGCGTCCTTCTTCGCGGAGGCGTCGTCGAAGGACGCCGCCATCGCCCGGATCGCCGGCAGCTTGGTGCCGATCTCCTCGTGCAGGACGTGCGGCCCGCGCAGGACGTCGGACTGGGCCAGCAGCCGGCCGGCCTCCGTGTAGTACTGCATGGAGATCAGGTGCTTGACGTCCATGAACTGCGACTCCTTCACGACCCGCCCGCCACGCGGATACGGGGAGTGCAGGAGAGCGGTGATGATGCGGTTGCGCTCGTGGAAGTACGCCTGCCAGCCCACCAGATCATCCTTGTCGACCCAGGAGACATGCCAGACGCCCGCCCCGGGCAGGGACACCGTGGGGTATCCGGCCTTCTTCGCGCGCAGGCCGTACTCCGCATCGTCCCACTTGATGAACACCGGCAGGGACAGGCCGATCGCGCGCACCGTCTCGGTGGGGATCATGCACATCCACCAGCCGTTGTAGTCGACGTCGGTGCGGCGGTGCAGCCAGGGGGTCGAGCGCAGCGGATCGAGGGCGAAGTCGTGCCCCAGCTCTCCCTCCGCGGAGGGCAGCGCCGGCTGGATCCGCCACGGGTCGACGACCTCGCCGAAGGTGTGCAGCACGGAGCGGTTGTTGAGATCGAACATGTGCGCGCCGACGATGGTCGGCGTGCGCGCGAAGTCCGCGAAGGTCTTCAGCCGGATCAACGACTCCGGTTCGATGACGATGTCGTCGTCGCAGTTGACGACGTAGGTGGAGGTCCCCGCGGTCGCGGCCTCGTACATGCCGCGGGAGAAGCCGCCCGAGCCGCCGATGTTGCCCTGTTCGATGATCTGCAGCTGCTGGCCCATCTCGGCCTGCAGGTCCGCGAGCTCCTCATGGTCGCGCAGGCGGTCGCTGCCCTGGTCGACGACGTACATGACGTCGAGCATCTCGCGCAGATCCGGGTTGCGGGCGATCGTGGCGATGTTCTCGAGGCAGTACGACACCTTGTTCAGGGTCGTCATCGCGATCGAGAAGGTGCCCTCGACCCGGGCGAGGGAGGCGTCCGCGCCCCACGTCGCCTGGGCGACCGTCACGTCCTCGGGCCCTGCGTACACGTCGAACCAGTACCAGCCGCCGTCGCCGAAGGCGTCCAGGGGCAGCACGAACTCGCTGATGACGCTGCCCTCGACGAGCCGGAAGTCCTGGCGCTGGATCGAGCCGCGCGCGTTCGAGCGGTAGACCACGATCTGCCCGCGGCCCGCGGTCGCTATCCGCAGCGTCACCTCGCGCACGCTCGTCCACCGGCGCCAGTAGCCCGCGGGGAAGGCGTTGAAGTAGGTGCCGAAGGAGCGCATCGCGCCCGCGGGGACGCGGGCGCTGTGGCGGGCGCTCATGTCATCGAGGTCCATCTGCGCACCGGAGGGCGCCTGGGAGCGGCTCGCAGCCGCGTCCTGGCGCGCCTTCGCCTCCGCGGAGCCGAGCCCGAAGGCGCCCCCGGCGGTCGAATGGGCCGTGGTCTGCTCGATGTACAGCGGGACGATGTCCGGGGTCGCCTCGAGCGGCATGATCATCCGGTGCAGGACGCGCTGCTCGGGCGCGGGGGTGGTGGTGCTCACAGGTGGTGCTCCTCAGGCTCGCAGCAGATCGGCCAGCTTGTTGTCGGCCATGGACAGGGCGGAGCCGATCGCCATGTGCATGTCCAGGTACTGGTAGGTGCCCAGGCGCCCGCCGAAGAGGGTGCGCGGCTCGGCATCGGCCAGGGCCCGGTAGGCGAGCAGGGTCTCGCGGTCGGAGGTCGAGTTGATCGGGTAGTACGGCTCGTCGCCGGACTGCGCGAAGCGCGAGTACTCGCGCTGGATCACGGTGCGGTCCCGGGGGTAGTCGCGCTCGGGGTGGAAGTGGCGCGGCTCGATGATGCGGGTGTAGGGGACCTCCGCATCGGCGTAGTTCATGACCGAGGTGCCCTGGAAGTCGCCGACGTCCAGGTGCTCGGTCTCCAGGTCGATCGTGCGCCAGCCCAGGGTCCCCTCGGAGAAGTCGAAGTAGCGGTCGATCGGGCCCGTGTAGACCACGGGGATCCGACCGCGCACGGCCTCCTTGTTCCACGGCTGGCTCTCGTCGAAGAAGTCCGTGGACAGCTGCACGTCGATCGAGGGGTGGTCGGCCATGCGCTCGAGCCAGGCCGTGTACCCCTGCGCGGGCAGACCCTCGTAGGTGTCGTTGAAGTAGCGGTTGTCGTACGTGTAGCGCACCGGCAGGCGCGAGATGATCGAGGCGGGCAGGTCCTTGGGATCGGTCTGCCACTGCTTGCCCGTGTAGTTCTTGATGAACGCCTCGTACAGGGGACGGCCGATGAGGCTGATGCCCTTCTCGTCGAGGTTCTCCGGATCGGTCCCGGCCAGCTCCCCGGCCTGCTCGGCGACCAGCGCGCGCGCCTGGTCCGGCGTCAGCGCGGACTGGAAGAACTGGTTGATGGTGCCGAGGTTGATCGGCATCGGGAACACCACGCCGCGGTGGTTGGTGTACACCTTGTGCTGGTAGCCGGTGAAGTCGGTGAAGCCCCGCACGTACTCCCACACCCGCGTGTTCGAGGTGTGGAACAGGTGCGCCCCGTACTTGTGGATCTCGATCCCGGTCGCCTCGTCGCGCTCCGAGTAGGCGTTGCCGCCCAGGTGGTCGCGCCGGTCGATGATGGTGACCTTCGCGCCGTGCTGCGTCACCGCCCTCTCGGCGATGGTCAGTCCGAACAGTCCGGATCCGACGATGAGGAGGTCAGGAGTCGCCACGGGTGTGCCTTTCGGTTCTCGGGCTGCGGACACAGCCACAGTAGCCCAGCGCCCCCGGCCTTCCGGGGCGGTTGCGCCGGGTCGGGGAGCAGTTCGGAAGATGGGTCACAGCGCTCCGCGCGCAGGCGGTCACAGCGAGCCCTCCACGACGGTGCGATAGCCGATCCGTCGCAGCCAGCCGGGCGCGAAGCGGTATGCGCCGCGCCGGCCGATGTTCACCAGCATCTGGCGGGGAGTCGTCACCCGGTCCTCGCAGAAGATCCGCTGGAGCCGGAGGTCGGAGGCGAACATGCGCCAGCCGCCGCGACGGGCGAACAGCCGCTTGTCCACGCGGTAGTCGACGAGGACCTCGGGCAGGTTCGCGGTGCGGGCCCCGGCCAGCAGCATCCGCTCCCACAGCCAGTAGTCCTCGAGGTGGTCCAGCTCCCGGTATCCGCCGGCCGCGAGCGCGGTGCTGCGGCGCATGACCACGGTCGGATGGTGGAAGGGGCTGTGGAAGGGCAGGTAGTCGCGGATCGCGGCGTGGGTCTGCGGGCGGCGCCGCAGAGGCCCCTGCCCGGCGGGGCGGGTGTCGGAGAACTCCTGCATCGCGCTGCCCAGCAGGTCGAGCTCGGCCATGAGCGGGATCTGGCGGGCGAAGCGCTCGGGGCGGCACAGGTCGTCGGCATCGGCCCGGGCGACGATCTCCGTGCGCGCGGCCAGCAGGCCCTCCTGCAGGACCGGGGCGAGGCCGCGGTGAGCGGGGCTGCGCCGGACGCGGGCCGGTCCGTACCGCCCGGACTCGATCCGCGCGAGCTCGTCCTCGAGCTCCGCGGGGACGGGTCCGTCGACGACGACGAGCAGCTCCTGCGGGGCGAGGGCCTGGTGGACGGTCACGGATTCGACGGCCCGGCGGAAGCGGTCGGCGCGGTCGCCGCGCCACAGGGGCATGAGGACCGTGAAGGGGTCGGTCATCGGCGGCCCGCCCGTCGCTCGATCCGCGCGATCGCCGCGGCGGCCTCCGCGTCCTCGGGTGCGAGCACGCTCGCGGAGGGCCGGGGGCCGCGGGCGAGGGCGTCGCGCAGACCGCGCCCGCCCAGGGGGCCGAGCTCCGCCGGATGCCTGCGCAGCAGGCGGAGCCAGCCCCGCAGGGTGCTGCCGCCGTAGAGGAGGCGCTCCAGCGGGGAGAAGGAGGCGGTGCGCATCAGCGCCCAGAGGCGGTTGCGGACGTCGTAGTAGAAGCGCGGCCCCGGCGAGGACTGCGCATCGCCGAAGAGGGCGGTGCGGTGCTCGACGACGGAAGCGGCGACGTGGACGCCGCGGCCGCGGCGCAGCAGGCGGCCCGTGTGCTCGAAGTCGTCCGACCAGATGAAGTAGTCGGCATGGGGCAGGCCCAGGCGCAGCACGTCCTCGGCGCGGAGGAAGGCGGAGACGTAGCTCGCGGTGCGGATGGGCCGGGCGCCGATCGCAGCGGCGTCCGCGCGCTCCCGGCGGCTCGCCCCGACCTTCGTGCGCGGCGTGTTCATCGGGTGGTCGCGCCCGTCGCTCCACACGGCGCGCGAGCTCAGCAGCGACAGGCGGGCCGGGGCCGCGGCCTCCGCCTCGAGCAGCGCCCGCAGGGCCCCGGGGCGGGCGATCGTGTCGTCGTCCATGAGCCAGATCCAGTCGGCGCCGTGCTGCTCGAGGGCGCGCGCCATGCCGGCGGCGAAGCCCCCCGCACCTCCCACGTTCCGGTGCAGGTGCAGGACGTCCGCGGCGATCGGGTGGGCGTCGGCGATGCGCCCGGAGGCATCGGTCGAGGCGTTGTCCACGACGACGACCGCATCGGGGCGCCGCGTCTGCGCGGCGAGCGCGTCGAGGCACTCCCCCACCAGATGCTCCCGGTTGAAGGTGACCACGACGGCCACGACCATGGGCCCGTGCTGCTGCCCCACGGAACCTCCTGCACGCTCTCGATCGGGCGGACGGCGACCGCTGCGGCGGATCGCGTCCCCCGAGTCTACGGACGCTCCGGGCCGGATCCGTCCAGGGAGCGCCCGGGACACGCGCGGATGCGGTGAAGGTTCCGTGCGCACCATGCGAGGTTACCGGGCAGTGTTACCGGGCAGTCAGGAAGCGAGTCGGGCGAAGCGGCTACTCTGGCCACCGCGCAGCACCCCGTCTCCTCCCCCGCGGGACCCCCGGGCAGCCGCCCGCCGCCGCGCCCGCAGCATCCGTCTCACACCCGAAGGAACACCGTGGACGAACGCGACCGCCGAGCCCGACAGCGCCCCGGCGCGCCGCGACGACCCGCCGTGAGCCGCGCCCGGCCCCGGAGCAGCGCCCGCCCGGTTCCGACC
>NZ_JBHLSV010000011.1:0-115584 GCF_042434575.1 Brachybacterium hainanense | reverse complement strand
CGGGGCGGGGGCCGCGGCCTCGTCCGCGGGGCGCTCGGACGCGGCGGCTCCGGGCCGGCGGCCCGCTCGGCGGGCGAGGGTCGTCTCGATGCTCTCGAGCCAGGCCAGCTCCGCCTCGAGCACGGCGAGATGATGGTCCATGACGAGGATGGCCGGCAGGTCCTCGGGCGAGACGCCGCGGCGGGCGCGGGTCGCGTCGTGCAGCGCGGTCATCGCGGCGGTGCGCTGGGCGTCGATGAGCGCCTGCAGGTCCACGCCGGGGACGGCCACGGCCAGGGCGAGCTTGAGCACGAGCTCGTGACGGTCCGGCTGCGGCCGCGTCGAGGTGCTCGCCCACCAGGCGGCGAGCTCGGTCCGGCCCGCGCCAGTGAGGGACCAGGCGCCCTGGGTGCCGTCGTCCCCGGGGGAAGCCTCGCGGGTGACGAGGCCGTCGCGCTCGAGCCGCGACAGCGTCGTGGAGGCCTGGCCGATGTTGAGCGGCCAGATCTGTCCGGTCGAGTCGTCGAAGGACTTCCGCAGCTGGTAGGTGGTCGCCGAGCCTGCGCTGAGCAGGGCGAGCAGGGCGTGCTTGACGGACATGGGCGCCTCGCGATCCGGGGGCATCGAGTAGTTATCGGGTAACGGTTGCTGAGTAACCATAGGTGTTCGGGGGTGCGAGGGCAAGGCTGGGCTCGCGGCGGCGCTCCCGATTCACCCTGCGATCGGCGCGAGGGGTGGGCGCAGGGGTGGCCCGCCCGTCGCGGCTGCGGATCTGAGACATCTGGAGCCCTGAGGCGGATATCGGTCGATATCTCCGCCGGATGGCCGCGTGGCTCCGGAAGTCTTCGATCGGGTGGGCCGGACCATCCGCCAGCTGGTCCGCATGTCGGCTTGAATCGATTCATCTGTAGAGTGGTCGCGTACATCCGCCCGTCCCGTCCTCGAGGAGGACCCGTGGTCACCCGCCAGCTCCCGAAGCCCGCCGAGATCTTCGAGCTCATGAGGTTCAAGAAGCCCTCCCTCGACCTCACCGGGACCCGCCTCGCCGACGCCCAGTCGATCTACGACCTGCGCGCCATCGCCAAGCGCCGCACCCCGAAGGCCGCCTTCGACTACACCGACGGCGCGGCCGAGCGCGAATTCTCCATCCGGCGCGCCCGCGAGGCCTTCGAGGACGTCGAGTTCCACCCCGGCATCCTCACCGATGTCAGCACCGTGGACACGCGGGTGGAGATCCTCGGCGGCACCTCGGCCCTGCCCTTCGGCATCGCGCCCACCGGCTTCACCCGCCTCATGCAGACCGAGGGCGAGACCGCCGGTGCGGGCGCAGCAGCCGCCGCCGGGATCCCCTTCACCCTCTCGACGCTCGGCACCACCAGCATCGAGGGCGTCAAGGCCGCGAACCCCCGCGGCCGCAACTGGTTCCAGCTGTACGTCATGAAGGACCGGTCGATCTCCTACGGCCTCGTCGAACGGGCCGCGCAGGCCGGTTTCGACACGCTCCTGTTCACCGTGGACACGCCCGTCGCCGGCGCCCGTCTGCGCGACAAGCGCAACGGCTTCTCGATCCCGCCGCAGCTCACGCCCGGCACCATCCTCGACGCGCTGCCGCGGCCCTGGTGGTGGATCGACTTCCTCACCACCCCGAAGCTCGAGTTCGCCTCCCTGTCCTCGACCGGCGGCACCGTCGGCGAGCTCCTGGACTCCGCGATGGACCCCAGCATCGACGACGCCGACCTCGCCGAGATCCGTGCCATGTGGCCCGGGAAGCTCGCCGTCAAGGGCGTGCAGACCGTCGAGGACGCCCGCCGACTCGCGGACCTCGGCGTGGACGCGATCGTCCTGTCCAACCACGGCGGCCGCCAGCTGGACCGCGCCCCCGTGCCCTTCCACCTGCTGCCGCACGTCAAGCGTGAGGTCGGCTCCGACACCGAGATCATCGTCGACACCGGCATCATGAACGGCGCGGACATCGTCGCCTCCATGGCGCTGGGCGCGGACTTCACCCTCGTGGGCCGCGCCTACCTGTACGGGCTCATGGCCGGCGGGCGCCGCGGCGTGGACCGCGCCCTCGCGATCCTCGGCGAGGAGATCCGCCGGACGATGAAGCTGCTGCAGGTCCACGACGTCGCTGAGCTCGAGCCCCGCCACGTCACCCAGCTGCGTCGCCTCGAGCCCGTGCCGCTGCCCGGCGCGGAGGCCCGCACCCGGCCCTGAGACGGGAGGCGCCGGCCGCGGCCTCGGCCGCGATTGCGTCCGCGAGTGCCGGGTGGCGAGCCGGATCCGGCACCATCGTGGCGCGCAGACCGGCACCCGCGGGTGCCGTTTCGGGGGCCGGTGCTCGCGGGCGGGGTCCTGCTGGGGCTCCTCAGCGGATGAGGCGGCGCTCGCGGGCGACGCGGAGGGCGGCGGTGCGGCTGTCGACGCCGAGCTTGCCGTACAGGTGCGCCAGATGCGTCTTGACCGTCGACTCCGACAGGAACAGGGCGCGGGCGATCTCCCGGTTGCTGGCCCCCGAGGCGAGGGCCTCGAGGATCTCGGCCTCGCGCGGGGACAGCGCCGTGCGCGGATCGGCGAGACGCCGCACCAGGCGCTGCTGCACCTCCGGGGAGAGGGCGCTGCGCCCCGCGGCGGCTTCGAAGACCGCGGCGATCAGCGCGTCCGTGGGGGAGTCCTTGAGCACGTAGCCCACCGCGCCCGCCTCGAGGGAGCCGACGATGTCCGCCTCCGCGTCGAAGGTCGTCACCGTGAGCACCTGCGTGCTCGGATGCGCCGCCCGCACCCGCCGGGTCGTCTCGATCCCGCCGATGCCCTCCCCCAGCTGCAGGTCCATGAGCACCAGGTCGGGGGCGCCGTCCGGGGAGGAGGCGAGCTCGTCGAGACGGGAGAGGGTCTCCTGCCCGCTTGCCGCCTCCGCGACGACGCGGACCCGGGCATCGGCCTCGAGCAGAGCCCGCATCCCCGTGCGCACCACGGGGTGATCGTCCACCAGCATGATCCGGATGTTCATCCCCGCTCCCGTCCCATCCGTCCCCGGGGCCCGGCCGGCGCCCAGGGCCCCGTCGACTCCCGGGGCCCCATCGCCTCCCGGGGCGCCGCCGCGTCGCTGACACCCGCTGCGGCCCCCGGCAGAACGATGCCCACGCGGGTGCCCTCCCCGGGCGCGGCATCGATCGTCATCTCCCCGTCCGCGGCGGCCACGCGGCGCCGCAGCAGGGCCAGCCCGTCTCCGCCCTCGGCCCGCCGCGGCGGCGGGGACGAGGCGTCGAAGCCGCGGCCGTCATCGGCTACGTCCAGGCTCACCCGGTCCGGCCACCAGGCCGCCGTGATCACGCAGCGCCGCGCCTGCGCGTGCTGGAGCACGTTCGCGACGAGGGACCGCGCCGCGAGCTCGAGCGTCTCGACCTGCTCCGGCGGCACCTCCCCGACGGCGGCGTCGATCCGCAGCTCGCAGCGGGGTGCGCCCTCGAGCAGCTCCGCCCGCCGGATCACCCGCCGCAGGGCCTGCTCGAGGGAGGCGCCTGCCGGGGGATCGGACAGGTCCCGCACCAGGCGGCGGGCATCGGCGAGATTCTCCCGCGCCGTCTCCTCGATGCGGGAGAACGCGCGCGCGGCCTCCGGGTGCCGCGCCTGTGCGCCGCGGCTGAGCAGCACGATCGAGTTCAGGCCCTGCGCGAGCGTGTCATGGATGTCCTGCGCGAGACGCTCCCGCTCCTCCGCCACGCCCTTTCCGCGCTCGGACTCCGCGAGCTCCGCCTGCGCCTCCTGCAGCTCCGCGACCAGCACCCGGCTGCGCCGCGCCTCCTTCTCCAGCATCCCGTAGACGCCGTGGGCGATCAGCGAGAACGCCGCGCCGACCAGCGGGCCCAGCACCTCGCCGACCCCCAGCTCCGCCTGGTCCCCGCGCAGCAGCGGCGTGAGGATCGCCCAGACCGCGACCGCGGCCAGCATCAGCGAGCCCGCCGGAGCGCGCAGAGCGAACAGCGCGAGGAAGAACAGCGGGAAGGCGAGCCAGACGAAGGACGCCGAGACCAGGCACGCCGCCGCCCACGCGAGGGCGATGGCGAGCACCCAGGGGCCGCTCGGCAGCAGCAGCGCGAGCGGGGAACGGGATCGGCCCTCCGCCGAGTCCTCCGATCCGCCGCGCGCTGCGCGCAGGGCCCGCCACGATCCCGCCGCATACAGCGCGAGGATCAGCGCCGCCGCCCCGATCGTCGCCGCGACCGAGGAGCCGTCCGACGCGGTCGCCCGCGTGACGGCGAGCACGGGCAGCAGCACGAACGCTCCATGCATCGCCCAGCGCAGGGACATGGCCAGTGCCCGCGGCCCCGGATCGGCGTCCGGCGGGAAGGGCGGGCGTGCGGGGTGCATCCCGCCACTGTAGAGGCGTGCCGGCGTGCCGGGCATCGTCCGAAAGGACCGTCCGGGATGGTCCGTGCGGTCCGGGAGCCGGTCCGGCGGGGCCGATGCGTCCCGTGCCCGTCCGCGATGCCATGGAGCCATGTTCGTCGCACTTCGAGACATCGTCCGCGCCAAGGGCCGCTTCGCCCTCATGATCGGGGTGATCGCCCTGCTCACCCTGCTGCTGGTGCTGCTGACCGGGCTCACCCGGGGCCTCGCCCACCAGAACATCTCCGCGATCTCGGGCCTGCCGGCGGATCGGATCGTCCTCGCCCCCACCCTGGGCGAGGACGTGTCCTGGTCCGATTCCCAGATCGACGCCGCCCAGGCCGCTGCGATCGCCGCCGTCCCCGGGATCGCCTCGGAACCCCTCTCCGTCGCCCAGATGCGCATCGAGGCAGGTGGATCCGTCACCTCCCTCGCCGTGCTCGGGATCGAGCCGGGCGGCGAGGTCGCCCGCGGCCTCGCGGCCGTGCCCGCGGCCGGGCAGGTCGTGCTGCCCGCCGACACCGCGACCGACCTGGGCGTCCGTGCGGGGGACACGGTCACCATGAACGGGCAGGACCTGACCGTCGCCGGCACCGCGCCCGTGGACTGGTACTCGCACTCCCCGGTCGGCTACGTCGTGCAGGATACCTTCGCGGACCTCG
Source organism: Brachybacterium hainanense (assembly GCF_042434575.1). Taxonomy (NCBI): domain Bacteria; kingdom Bacillati; phylum Actinomycetota; class Actinomycetes; order Micrococcales; family Dermabacteraceae; genus Brachybacterium; species Brachybacterium hainanense. The sequence goes on along the minus strand of NZ_JBHLSV010000011.1, from coordinate 110,554 downwards.
CCCACCAGGCGGAGGGCGCCGCCGGGTCCGCCCTCCTGCTGCGCGGGGACGAGGCGGCGCTGCAGGCCGCCGCTGCGACCGCCGCGGACACCGGCACCCGCGCCCTCACCGTCCGCGCATCTCTCGCGGGCCTGCCGTCCTATTCCTCGGAGAACGGCTCCCTCAGCCTCATCCAGGCCTTCCTGTACGGGATCTCCGCCCTGGTCACCATCGCGTTCCTGTCCGTGTGGACGATCCAGCGCACCCGCGACCTCGCGGTGCTGCGCGCCCTCGGAGCGAGCTCCCGCTACGTCCTCGCCGACACCGTCGGCCAGGCCGCCGTGCTGCTCGGCGCGGGCGTCCTGCTGGGCGGGGTCCTCGGCGGCGGCGGAGGGGCCGCGCTCGCCGCGGTCGCGCCCTTCGACGTCTCCGCCCTCACCGTCGCCGGGCCCGTCGTCGGCGTCCTTGCGATCGGCCTGATCGGCTCCCTCGCGGCGACCGCCCGCGTCACCCGCATCGACCCTCTCCTCGCCCTCGGAGGCAACTGACATGACCAGCACGCGCACCGCCGCCGCCCCCGCGCCCGCCGATTCCCGTCCCCCGGGCGAGGTCCTCCGCCTGGACGGGGTGCGGGTCACCTACCCCGACGGCCGCGAGGCCGACGGCACGCCCCGCACCGCCACCGTCCTGGACGCGGCGAGCGCGGACATCGGCCGCGGCGAGCTCGCCGCGGTGCTGGGCCCCTCCGGGTCCGGGAAGTCGACGCTGCTGAGCGTCGCCGCCGGCCTCGTCGTCCCCGATGCCGGCACGGTCCGCGTCGACGGCAGAGAGCTGACGGGCCTGCCCGAGGCGGAGCGGACGCGTCTGCGCCGGGAGACGATCGGCATCGTCTTCCAGCAGCCGAACCTGCTGCCGTCCCTGCGCGTCGCCGAGCAGTTGCTGGTCACCGCGCATCTCGCGGGCGTGCGGGGACGTGCGCTGCGGGCACAGCGCGAGGGTGCCGCGGAGATGCTGGAGCGCGTGGGGATGGGCGCCTACGCCCGGCGTCTCCCGCACGAGCTGTCCGGCGGGCAGCGCCAGCGCGTGAACATCGCTCGTGCCCTGGTCGCGAGACCGGCGGTGCTGCTGGTGGATGAGCCCACCAGCGCTCTGGACCGCGAGCGCTCCCGCGCCGTCGTCGACCTCCTGCTCGCCGTCACCCGGGAGCTGCGGGTCGCGACGGTCATGGTCACTCACGACACGGAGTTCGCGGAGGACGCCGACCAGGTGATCCGCCTCCGCGACGGGCGGATCCAGGAGGCCATGGAATGAACAGCGCCGGAAGCGTCCTGTCGTCCGGGCGGGATGGCACGGCGCGACGTGCCGGTCCCTGCCCGCGAAGGACGGGTGATTCCGGCCTGCCGCCCAGCGCGCACGGCCCGTCCGTCCTCAGTGCTTCCGCGCCCGGGTCCGCGGCGCCGCGGCCATGATCTGCAGGTCCAGCTGCCGCAGCACGTGGTCGGCGGCCTCGGGGTCGATGCCCGGCTCGGAGCGGGCCGCGAGGATCTCCGTGCGCGCCGCGTCCAGGCCCACGGTCTGCGCGACGACCATGAGCTCGCGGCCCCTAGCGATCTTCTTCCGGGCCGCGGCCTGCTTCCGGGCGGCCTCCGGATCGACCGGCTGCCCCTCCGCATCGACGGCGATCATCGCCTGCGTCGAGGTGTCCAGCTCCTTGCGCAGCCCCTGGAAGCGCTTCTTGAGCAGACGGATCTGGTCCTCGGACAGCTCCCCGGACTCCCCGAATCGCTCCCGGATCGCGTCCATCGAGGCGGCCCGCGCCCGCTCGGTCAGCTCGTGGATCTCCGCCGCGGTGACCGAGCCGTCGTCCTGCAGGCCCAGCAGGCGCAGCAGGGCGCCGACCGCGAGGCCCGTGGGCACGAGGGTCGCCAGCAGCGCCGCGCAGGCCAGCACGATCACCAGCCCCCGATGCTCCACGATCGCCCCGCTCGTCTCCGTCGCCGGGACCGACAGCGCGAGCGCGAGGGTCGCGAGCCCTCGCATCCCGCACCAGGTCAGGACGACGCTCTCGCGCCAGTCGCGCGGGATCGGATCGGAGCGGCGGGTCGCGGCGGCGAGCACCGTCATCCCCAGGAACCGCACGAGGATCACGACGATGCACACGACGACCGCGGGGATCACGTAGTCCAGGACCGCGGGCCCCTCCTCGAGCATCACCGAGCGCAGCTCGATGCCCATCAGCCCGAAGGCCAGACCGGTCAGCCCCAGGTTCACGACGTCCCAGAACGCCGTGCGGGTGATGCGGGCCTCGCCGTCGGCCACCCGGGCGTTCCGGTTGGTCTCGAGCGCGGTGACGACGACGGCGATGACGCCGGAGGCGTGCACCTCCTCGGCGAGGATGTAGGCGGCGAAGGGCGCGACGACGCTGATGACCGTGCGCGCCCCGATCGAGGTGACCGCCCGGTCCGCGACCCGGTACAGGAATCCGACGAGGAAGCCGATCCCGACCGCGAGCGCGGCACCGCCGACGAAGCTCAGCACGATCCCCGGGCCGATGGACGGCTCATGCGCGAGCACCGCCGCAAGGGCCGTCTGGAACAGGACGATCGCGACCGCATCGTTGAACAGGCCCTCCGTCTGCAGGACCGTGAGCAGGCGTCGCGGCATCTTCGCCGGCCCCGCGACCGACTCGACCGCGACGGGGTCCGGCGGGGCGACCATGGCGCCCAGCATGATCGCGAGCGGCAGCCCGATCCCGGGCACGATCCACAGGACGGTCCCGGCGACCGCGGCCGCCGTCACCGCCGTCAGTCCCACCGCGAGCAGCAGCAGCGTCCGCCAGCGGGTGCGGAACACCGACCAGCTCGAGGTGCGCGCCGCCTGGAACAGCAGCGGCGGGAGGAAGAGGGGGAGGATCAGCTCGTCGTCGATCGCGATGTCCGGCACCCAGGGGAGCCAGGCGATCCCCGCCGTCGCGGCGAGCATGAGGATCGGGTACGGCAGCTTGAAGCGCTCGCCGAGCGCCACGCACGCGGCGGTCACGGCCAGCAGCCCGACGACGATGACGATGGTCTCCACGGACCGATGCTACCGGCGGGGGAAGGGGCCGATGCGCGGGCCGCGGCAGCAGCGGATCCGCCACCCGTGGGAATGAGCCTGTTGCCGCCCCGCTCCTGCGCCCGGAGATATGACGATGGCGAACCAGAATCCGCGGATCCTGGTTCGCCATCGTCATATCTCGGCTGGCACGGCTCGCGGCCGCCGCCGCGCGGCGGTCAGAGGGAGTCCTGCCAGGCCTGGTAGAGGGCGGCGAAGCGGCCGCCGGCGGCCACCAGCTCGGCGGGTGAGCCGTCCTCGACGACCTCGCCGCCGTGGACCACGAGCACCCGGTCGGCGATCATGACCGTCGACAGGCGGTGGGCGATGATGAACGCCGTCCGCTGTCCCAGCAGCTTCGTGAGGCCCTCCTGGACCATCCGCTCCGAGGGGATGTCCAGAGAGCTGGTGGCCTCGTCGAGGATGAGCACCTTCGGGTCGGCGAGGAACGCGCGCGCGAAGGAGATCAGCTGCCGCTGGCCTGCGGAGACGCGCCCACCTCGCTTGTTCACATCGGTGTCGTAGCCGTAGGGGAGCGCCTCGATGAAGGAGTCCGCGCCGATCGCCCGGGCGGCGGCCTCGATCTCCTCGCGGGGTGCGCCGGGGCGGCCCAGCTCGATGTTGTCCGCCACGGTGCCGGAGAACAGGTACGCCTCCTGCGTGACCATGACGATGTTGCGTGTCAGGTCCGCCATGGAGATGTCGCGCAGGTCCACGCCGTCGAGCGTCACCTGTCCCTCGGTCGCGTCGTAGAAGCGGGAGATGAGCTTCGCGACCGTGGACTTGCCCGCGCCCGTCTGCCCCACGAGCGCGACCGTCTGCCCGGCGGGGATGTGCAGGCTCATCGGCTTCAGGACGAGGGGTCCCTCGGCGGTGTAGCGGAAGGACACGTCCTCGAAGTCGACCTGGCCGGTGGAGTCCGGCATCGGCACGGGGCGCGGGGACTCCTTGACGGCCGGCTGCTCGGCCAGCAGCTGCGCGATCTTCTCGAGCGCGGAGACGCCCGACTGGAAGGAGTTGTAGAAGTTCGCGAGCTCGTCGATCGGCTGGAAGAAGCGCCGCGCATACAGCACGAGCGCGATCAGGGCGCCGACCGCGAGGTCTCCCGACAGCACGCGCACGCCGCCGACCAGCAGCACCACGGCGACCGTCGCATTGGCGAGGATCCGCAGAGCCGGCTGGTAGATGCCGAACACGTTGATGGAGCGCAGGGAGGCGTCGCGGTAGTCCTGGGCGAGCCGGTCGAAGCGGTCCTGGTCGCGGTCCTCCTTGCGGAAGGCCTTGACCGCACGGATCCCGGCCATCGCCTCGACGAAGTGGACGATCAGCCGCGCCGAGTGGGTGCGGATCGCCCGGTACTCCTCCCGCGAGCGCCTCTGGAACCAGATGGTCAGCAGCACCCCGGGGATCAGCATGAGGAGCATGACCGCGCCGGTCACCCAGTCCATGCTGACCAGCAGCACGACGGTGAAGATCATCGACAAGGAGGAGCCGAAGATGATGTTCACGCCGAAGTCGAGCACCTCGCGCAGCGCCTCCATGTCGGAGGTCTGGCGCGAGACGATGCGCCCGGAGGTGTACCGCTCATGGAACTCGAGGTCCTGCTTCTGCGTGAAGCGGAAGACCTTCCGGCGCAGGGCGAGCAGCATCCGCTGCCCCACGACGGTGCCCTGGCGGACGTAGCCGAAGGTCAGCACGCCGCCGACGATCGCGGCCGAGATGTGCAGCGCCGCCGCCTGGATCGCGGGCATCGGATCGCCCTCGAGCAGGGCCGGCAGGCCGTGGTCGATGCCCCAGGCGATGATCGTGGGGCCGGCGACGACCGCCGCCTGCGCGACGATCACCATGAGCCCCATCAGCAGGAACTGCATCTTCACGGGGGACAGGAGCTCGCGCAGCAGGCCGAGGGAGCGGCGCCGGGCCGCCCGGTTCTCCTCCGCGGACAGGGTGCGCTGCTCGGCGTCCTCCTCGCGCTCGGCGGGCTCGCTCGCAGGTGCCTGGTTCATCGGACCTCCTCCCCGGCCTTGCGGATCGCGCTCAGCTCGAGCTCCCCGGTGAGGGTCTCGATGTCGCGGTCGCGACGGGCCTCCTCGGCCTGGTTGGCGATGACGTAGCGGTAGCGGGAGGAGCTCGCCATGAGCTCCTGGTGGGTGCCCACCGCGGTGATGCGGCCGCCGTCGATGAGGGCGACGCGGTCCGCGAGCGCGACCGTCGAGGTGCGGTGCGCGACGATCAGCGTCGTCGTGCCGGACAGCACCGAGCGCAGACGCTCGGTCACCCGCTCCTCCGTCTTGGTGTCCAGGGCGGACAGCGGGTCGTCCAGCAGCAGCACCGCCGGCTGGGCGGCGATCGCGCGGGCGAGGGCCAGGCGCTGGCGCTGCCCGCCGGAGAGGCTCATGCCCTCCTCGCCGATGCGCGTGTCCACGCCCAGCGGCAGGTCATGGGCGAAGCCCGCATCGGCCGTCTCGAGGGCCAGCTGGAGCAGGGCCTCGGCCTCCTCGGGCGACAGGGACTGGTCCGCGCCGATCAGCACGTTCGAGCGCACCGAGTCGGAGAAGAGCGTCGCGTCCTCGAAGGCGACCGCGGTGAGGGTGCGCAGGTCCGTGAGGGACATGTCGCGCACGTCGATCCCGTCGATCGTGATGCGGCCCTGCGTCGTGTCGTACAGGCGCGGGATGAGCTGCAGGAGCGTGGACTTGCCGCTGCCGGTCACACCGACCAGCGCCATCGTCTCGCCGGGGCGGACATGCAGGTCCACCCCGTCGATCACATCGCCCACGTGGGCGGGGGCGTCGGCGAAGCGGAAGTGGGCGCCGGTGAGGCGGATCTCGCCGCGAGCGGCCCCGGGCGTGAGAGCCGTCGGCGCCTCCGGCGAGGTGATGGTGTTCTCCTCGTCCATCACCTCGTAGTGGCGGTCCAGCGCGGTCATCGTGTTCACCGCCTGGCCCAGCAGGTTCCCGAGCTGACGGACAGGTCCGATGACCAGGGTGGCGGTCGCGAAGTACGAGGCCAGCTGTCCGGTGTTCATGTTGCCCTCGGCGGTCTGGAACAGCCCCACCAGGAGGGCGGTGCCGAGGGCGAGCTCCGGCAGCATGAACATGAACATGTCGAAGCGGGCCATCGAGGTGGCCTTGCGGACCTCGGTGCGGCGCAGCTCGTCGGCCTGCTCGGTGAAGCCCTCGAGGGCCGTGGGGCCGCGGCCGAAGGCCTTGAGCACGCGGATGCCCTGCACGGACTGCTCGATGGTGGTGGCGAGGTCGCCGTTCTGGTCCTGGGAGAGGCGGGACAGGGTCGCGTAGCGGCGGTTGAACCCGTAGGCGATGATCGTCACGGGGATCGCCGCGACGAGGAAGATCAGCGCGAGCAGCACGCTCGAGCGGAAGAGCAGGACGAGTCCCACGGCGATGGTCACGGCGTTGGTGACCACCATGATCATGCCGAAGGCGATCCACCGGCGGATCAGGGAGATGTCGCTCATCATGCGCGAGAGCAGCTGGCCGGAGCCCCACGCGTCGTGGAAGGCGACCGGCATGTGCTGGACCTTGCGGTAGAAGTCGACGCGGATGCCCTTCTCGACCGAGGTCGAGGGGGCGACGGCGAAGGTGCGGCGCAGGTAGATGAGGGCGGCCTCGACGAGGCCGAGCCCGAGGGCGATCGCCGCGCCGGTCCACACGGCGGCGGCGGTCGGCGAGACGTCGAGGCGGTTCACCACCATCTCGAGCACCTGCGGGATCAGGAGGGCGACGAGGGAGGCGACGAGGGCGCTGAGCAGGCCCAGGAAGAGACGGAATCGGATGGGGCGGACCGTGTGCCACAGACGGGCGAGGGTCGCAATCATGGAGGGAGACCTCGATCGAGGAAGCGCGAAGTGCGCGAAGGGTGGGGTTTTCGGTGTGGTCCGCCACGCAGACCCTGGGAGCCAGCCTAGTGCGAAGGTCCGACGTCTGAAAGAGTCCTGACAGGATTTCTGCACACGATGCAGACTTCTCCGGAGCCGGGATCCGTCGGGAGGCGAGCTCCCCGAGGGGATGCGTGAAGGGCGGAGGGTGCCGGGAGGCCGAACGGTCTTCCGCGACCGCTGCGGCGGGCAGGACGAGGCGCGCAGGATCCCGCGGACGCGGGACTGCGAGGATCAGGGCTGCGGGTTCTCCGGGAACCAGTCCTGCTCTGCGGCATCGCAGAGCACGGCGGCGGCGCCGGTCGCGACCGCGGCGACGGTCAGCACGGCCGGCCAGGAGCCGATCTTCTTGGCGAGCGGATGCGACAGGCCGAAGCCCAGCACATAGGTCGCCCCGAGCACGGCGGTGGTCGCCGGACCGCGCCGGGCCAGCCAGGTGCGGCCCGCGTAGATCCCGGCGGCTGCGAGCACGACGCCGCCCAGCGGACGGATCCCCGTCTCCCGCGCGGTGAGCCAGCCTCCGACCAGTCCGACGGCGACGACGGGGGCGGTGGCGACGGTCCGGGCGGGCTTCAGGGTCATCGCGGTGCTCATGGGACGAGCCTACGCTCCTCGGGGTGCCCGATGTGAAGCGCTTCCCACGGGGCGGGACGGCGGATCCTGGAGGATCGCGGGGGCCATGCCCAGCGCGTCGAGCTCGGCGAAGACGAAGGGGGTCAGGTCGTTCGGCGAGAGGCGGACACGGTACACGCGTCCGCCCTCGTGGACCCGTTCGATGAGACGCCGGTCCAGGAGGCCGGCGATGAGGCGGGAGCGTCCGGACGGATCCATGCCGATGGCTCCGGCGAGGTCGCCGGCCTTGAAGGCCGTGCCGTCTGCGACTCTGGTCAGGGCGCGGGCGGCGACGTCGTCGAGCATCGCGGACCGCCGTGCACGATCGACGGCGCGGGCTACCAGATCCTCCAGGGCCCCAGCCCGCGTGAGCCGATGCATGGCGTCCATGTCGCGCTGCAGCCCGCCGAGGACGAAGTCGACCCACTCCACGAGCCCATCGTCCTCCAGCGAGTCCGCTGCTGCGAGGCGTGCGTAGTACTGCTCCCTGTCGGCTCCGAAGACCGTCGTCGGGTTCACGGTCTGGTACTCGATATCCGGGGCGAAGCCGTAGGAGCGGATCATCGCGTACGAGAACAGGCGCGCGACGCGCCCGTTGCCGTTCGTGAACGGGTGGATCCAGACGAAGCGGTGATGGGCGACCGCCATGCGGGTCAGCTGCATGTGGGGGGCTGTCCGCTGGTTCGCGAAATCCAGGAGATCGCTCATCTGCGCGTGCACGGTCGACGCGAGGGGTCCTCGAGGCGCAGGATCTCCTGCACGATGCGTGCGGAGACGATGCTCGACATGAGTCGGTGCAGCTCGCCCCGGGATTTGTCGAGGGCTACCGTGAGTCTTGCATCATCTCCCGCGAATCCGCAGGTCACGTGGTCACCAGAGGAATCGTCGAGCGTGCATGATTTGCGGCTTGCGGCCGACGCACGTGCACAGGGCGGTGCCGCGCCGTCAGCGCAGCACGGCCGCACCGTGGGCGGGGACCGTCCCGGGGGCGGGGGCGGGGAGCCCGTCGATGATGGCCGCCCCGGAGAGGACCTCGACCACCTCGCCCGCAGCGGGTGCGTCCTCCTCTCCCAGGTTCAGGGCGAGCGTGAGCGGCGGGATCGGCAGCCGTGCGGAGGGGGAGAGCACGATCTCCGCGTAGGTGCTGGTCAGCGTCTCCTCGCGCACCTCGATCCGGGCATCGGCCAGCCAGGGCTCCCGGCGGCGCAGGGCGAGCATCCGCCGATGCGCCTCGAGGATCCGCGGAGCCGCGGCCTCCTTCAGCAGCGCGAGGGTGGTCGGCGCATCCGCCGGGTCGTCGGGGAAGACCGGACGCACCGCGTCGTCGCCGCCCGCCCGCTGCTCCTTCACGCCCACGGCGCCCAGCTCGTCCCCCGCGTAGACGGCCGGGATCCCCGGCAGCAGCGCGAGCAGGCAGATCGCGGCGGCGAGGTCGCGGCTGTCCGGGAGCTGCGAGGCGATCCGGGTCGTGTCGTGGTTGCCGAGGAAGATGAGCGGGAACCGGCCACCGGCCTGCTCCCGGAAGGCCTGGTGGCGTCCCAGCGCATGCGCGAGCTCGAAGAGGTTGTGGTCGTGCAGCGAGGACCAGATCCCCTTCCACAGCTCGTACTGGGTGACGGAATCGGCGCCCGATGCCGCTGCGAAGGCCGGGTAGTCCCCGTGGATCACCTCGCCCAGGATCCACGCCTCCGGATGCCGGTCGCGCAGTCGGGCGAGGATCGGCGCCCATGCCTGCGGGCCCGCCGCGTACATGGCATCCAGCCGCCACCCGTCCGCCCCGCGCTGCAGCCAGGAGCTCATCACCTCGAGCACGGCCTCCTGGACGCCCTCGTCGGCGAGGTCCATCTCGACCAGGTCGGCATTGCCCTCGAAGCCGTAGGGGTGCTCGCCCGCCCAGCGGATCCGGCCGCCCTCGACCGTGCCGGGGCCTGCGGCGACGGCGGCACGCGCGACCGCATGATGCTCGCTGACGTGGTTGAACACGCCGTCCAGCACGATCCGGATGCCTCGCTCATGGCAGGCGGTCACGAGCGCCTGGAAGTCGTGCTGGTCCCCCAGCCGCGGGTCCACGCGCTGATGATCGAGGGTGTCGTAGCCGTGGCTGACCGAATCCGCGATGGGGTTCAGGATCAGCACGTTCGCGCCCAGGGAGACCAGGTGGTCGAGCCAGCCCATGAGCCGACCCAGCCGGTGGACGACGTTCTCCCCCGCACCCTCCCCGTAGGACTGGCCCACGAGGTCCTCCCGGCGCCGCGGCGCCCCGCAGAATCCGAGCGGGTAGACCTGCCAGCAGATCGCGTCCCGCACCCATGCCGGTGTGCTCGCCCTCATGGGCCCATCGTAGGCGGGCCTGGTCCCGCCCGGGTCCGATGCGGTTCAATGTCAGCGGCGGCATCGCTGCCGCCTGCTCGTGCTCCGCCCCGCCGCCCCGTCTTCTGGAGGCCCCCGTGATCCGCCTGCGCACCGACTTCTTCGCCGAATCCCTCGGGATGGGCACCAGCATGAACGTCCTCATGCCGCAGGCTGCGGCCGGGATCGGGATGGTCGGCGGGGGCCCGGACACAGGGCCGGGCGACGGCGTGCCCGTCCTGTACCTGCTGCACGGGCTCAGCGACGACTGCACCATCTGGGAGCGGCGCACCGCGATCGAGCGGTATGCGAGCGAGAAGGGCATCGCGGTCGTCATGCCGGAGGTGCGCCGCTCCTTCTACTGCGACGAGGTCTACGGCGAGGCGTACTGGACGTTCATCTCCGAAGAGCTTCCCCAGCTGCTCGCGCGCACCTTCCGCGTGTCCACGGCCCGCGAGGACACCTTCGTCGCAGGTCTGTCGATGGGCGGCTTCGGCGCCTTCAAGCTCGCGCTGAACCGGCCGGATCGCTTCGCCGCCGCGGCCAGCCTCTCCGGAGCGGTGGACATGCTGGGCGACCGGATCTTCGAGGCCGAGGATCCTCTGGCCCAGCGGATCTGGGGCGGCCGCGAGCTCGCCGGAACCGCCGATGACCTGGTGGGCCTGGTCCGCGCCGCGGATCCGCGGACCCTCCCGCAGCTGTTCCTGGACTGCGGCACCGAGGACTTCCTCGTGAACCAGAACCGGGCCTTCCTGGCCGCGGCGGAGGAGTCGGGCGTGGCCGTGACGTCCCGCCTGCGCCCCGGCGACCACGCCTGGGAGTTCTGGGACACGGGCATCCAGGACGTCCTGGACTGGCTGCCGATCCGCACCGCCTGAGCGGGCCCCGCAGGTCCGGTGCGCGAGCGCCTGCTCACGGGCCGGGGGCGCGCGGACGGCTCATGAGGCGGCGCTCGCGGACGGGACGCGGGGGCGGCTGCGGGCCTGTGCTATCTTCTGCGGCATGATCACCCGTCGATATGCGTATGACTGCTCGGCTCTGGAGGGGCCGCTGCGGGCATAGGCGCACGTCGACTTCCAGAGCCAGAGGGCAGAGCGAGAGCTCTGCCCTTCGCCGTTCCCGGCGGGCTCTGCACAGGGGTCCGCCTCCCCCGAAGGAGCAGACCCATGACCGCCATCGCCCCCGAATCCTTGCTCGGCACCACTGCTGACCTGCATGTCTCCTCGTTCACGCGGCTGCCGAGCCCTGCGGACGTGCACGCCGAGCTCCCTGCCGAACCGACCGACGCGGCTCTCGTCCGCCGCAGCCGCGCCGAGGTCCGCGCCGTCCTCGACGGGCGCGACGACCGCCTGCTGGTCATCGTCGGCCCCTGCTCGATCCACGATCCCGATGCGGCCCTCGACTACGCCCGTCACCTGCTGGGCGAGGCGATCCGCCATCGCGGGGACCTGCTGGTGGTCATGCGCGCCTACTTCGAGAAGCCCCGCACGACCATCGGCTGGAAGGGGCTCATCAACGATCCGCACCTCGACGGCAGCCATGACATCGCCACGGGTCTGCGCCGGGCCCGCGCGCTGCTGCGCGACGTCGTCGGGATGGGTCTGCCGTGCGCGACCGAGTTCCTCGAGCCCATCAGCCCCCAGTACATCGCGGACCTCGTGACCTGGGGCGCGATCGGTGCCCGTACCGCGGAGAGCCAGATCCACCGCCAGCTCGCCTCGGGGCTCTCGATGCCCATCGGGATCAAGAACGGCACCGACGGCTCGCTGCAGGTCGCCCTCGACGCGGCATCCGCGGCGCGGCAGGCGCAGGCCTTCCTCGGCATCGGCGCGGACGGCCGGGCGAGCCTGGTCGCCTCGACGGGGAACCCCGATGTCGGCGTGATCCTGCGCGGCGGCGCCGACGGCCCCAACCACGGACCCGCCCCGGTCGCCGGCGCCGCGGCCCGCCTCGCCGCCGCCGGGCTGCCCCCGCGGCTGATCATCGACGCGAGCCACGACAACAGCGGCAAGGATCATGTGCGCCAGGCCGTCGTCGCCGAGGAGATCGCACAGCAGGTGGCGGATGGCTCGGCGGCGATCGCGGGGGTCATGCTCGAGAGCAACCTCGTCGCCGGTGCGCAGCGCCTCGACGTCGCGGCCGGGCCCGCGGGCCTCGTCCGGGGGCAGAGCGTGACGGACGCCTGCATGGGCTGGGAGGCGAGCGTCCGGGCCCTCGACACGCTCGCCGCCGCGGTCCGAGCACGGCGCGGCTCCTGAGGTGAGGCCGGAGCGGACGGGGCGTGGCCTCTGAGGCGCGGCGGGAGCAGGAGGGAGCAGAGCGGCGTCCCGCGTGCCCCTGCGCATGCGGGATGCCGCTCTGCGCCCGTCCGCTCCCGGGCCCTCAGCCGGCCAGCAGCGCGAGCACGAGGACCCCTGCCCACAGGAGGGCCTCGAGCACGAGCGTCGGTCGGCTCGGGGGTCGCATCCTGATGGCGCCCGGGCCGGCCGCCGCCGCGGGGGCGGCCGTGGGCGCGCCCGCGGACAGGCTGCGCCGCAGGGACGCACCGAGGCCCAGCAGCGTGAGGACGAGCACCGCCCACCAGGCGAGTCCCCACCAGCCCGGAAGGCCGATCACTCCGCCGACGACCAGCAGCAGGAAGCCGGAGCTGAGCGCCTCGGACAGCAGGCGCAGCGGATGCGCGGGCCCGCGCATCTGCCGGATCGCCGGGACGGCCGCGCTGACCAGCAGCAGGAGCGGGATGCCCAGGGAGACCACGGTGCTCACGCCGCCACCGCCCCGGTGAGGACGCCGGCCGCGAGCTCGTCGAGGCTGCGGGCCGTGTCGGAGAGCAGCACGACGCCGCGGCCGGTCTCCGGCAGCCAGCCGCAGAAGGAGGAGAAGCCGCCGGTCATGCCGTTGTGCCAGATCATCTCGCCGGCCCCGTCGGGGAGCGGGGAGCGCACCCAGACGACCGCGGTCGAGGACCCGCCCTCCTCGGCGGGGGTCGAGATCGGGTCGAGCCCCGCGGCTCCCGGGTTGGTGCCGGAGACCATGGACTCGAGCCATCGGCCCATGTCCGCGATGGTCGACCGCATCCCGCCGGCGGGGGCGAAGCCGTCCATCGCCCAGGGCTGGGCGGGCAGGCCTGCCGCCGTCCGCCCGCGCGGCGCATCGGCGGGGAGCTGTGCGGCGGTGACCGGGGCACTGCTCGCGGAGAGCCTCAGCGGGGCGAGGAGACGCGCATCCAGCAGCTCCTGCCAGGTCGTCCCGGCCGCCCGGGCGAGGAGCTGCCCCAGCAGCGCGACCCCGAGGTTCGAGTAGGCCTCCTCGCCGCGGCCCGACGGCTCCGCGGTGAGCGCGGCATCGACGACGTCCTGCGGGGACCAGCCGCGGTAGGGGTCCCTGCGCAGGAGGTTCGCGCCGATCGAGGGGAGCGTCATGGCCGCGGGCAGGCGCGGCAGCCCCGAGGTGTGGGAGGCGAGCTCGTCCAGGCGCACGTCCGCGATCGGCGAGCCCTCCGCCTGCGTGCCCAGCACCTCCGCCACGGTCGAGCCGAGCGTCAGCTCGCCTCGGGCCGCGCCCTCCATGAGCAGGGCCCCCGTGAAGGTCTTGGTGAGCGATCCGATCTCGAACGCGGTGTTCTCGTCCGCGCCGAACCCGGCGGTACGGTGCGTGCCGTCCGCCTCGCGCAGCACGGCCGCGACCCGCCGATGCTCGCGGAGATGCGGGGCGAGGGCGGTGCCGAGCTCGGCATCGCCCCCGGCCTCCCGCAGCCAGCCGGGGCGGGGGGCGGCCACGGCCGCGGTCAGCCCCAGCACGCCGATCCCCGCGAGCGCCGCGGTGATCGCGGCGCGTCGGGAGGGCGGGCGGACAGGTGCTCCGGGCGGGGGAGCGGCGGTGATCGGGTCATCCGGTGCGTCAGCGGCCACGGCGGTCTCCTCAGGCGTCCTCGAGGGCGGTGATGATCGCGAGCAGGGGGATCACGCGGCGCGGCGGGATGGTCCAGCGTCCGCGCTGCGGGCTGCTCGCCCAGCCGGCGCCCTGCAGCTGATGCAGGTGGTGGTAGGCGATGCCGGTCGAGGCGAGCTCCAGCTCGTCGACGAGCTGCGCGACCGTGCGCTCGCCGTCCAGGAGCAGGCGCAGGATCGCCAGGCGCAGCGGATGGCCGAGCGCGCCGATCGGCTCGGCCCGCTCCGCCCAGTCCGCGCGCAGCAGGTCTTCGGTGGTCCGTCCCCACTGGTACTCGACCTGGCCGAGCCCCACCGCGACCGTCCCGGCGTAGACGACCGCACCGGGCGGCGGCGCCTGGCGGCGCAGCTCGGTGATCGCCCACAGCTCCGGGGGGAGGTCGGGGAGGGCGGCGGCGGGACCGGCTGTCGTGGGGCCGGAGGCGGCGGGCGCGGCTGCGGTGGCCGGGGCCGCGGGTTCCGTCGCCGGATCGGTCAGCGCCGCGAGCTGCTGCTGCACGGCCGCGAGCGCCTCCTCCACCCTGCCCAGGCGTTCCGCGAGCTGCTCGGCTCCGCCCGGCTCCGGCGGGGTCCCGTCCCGGTGGGGCGTCTGCATGACCCGTCCCTCCTCCATAGTCCGATGCTACGGATCTACGAAATACCGTAACAAAGGGTGAGAGGGAGCGGGATCCGACCTTCGTCGGAGATGCGCGGGTCGGAGCGGGACATCGCCCGCCGTCCCCGCCCGCGCGGGAAGCCCGGCCCGCCCCCGGCGGCCGGGGAGCCCCGCGGACGGCGGGCGCCCGGGAGCCCCCGGGGCCGGGAGGCGCGGCGGCTCAGATGCCCAGCTGAAGGCGTTTGGCCTCGACCGCGATCTCCGCCTGGCCGGCGACCTCGTCGGCGTCCGCTCCCGCGGCGGCCGCGACGACGGCGCCCACCATCCCCTCGACCAGCGGCGCGCAGCTGAGGTGCACGCGGCCGGCGAGGTCCGGGTCGAGGAACTCGAGGGCCGTCTGCGCGGACAGGACCGCGGAGCCGAGGTCCATGAGCACGACGACGCCCTGCGCATCGGCGACCTCGTCGATCGCCCCGGCGATCGCCGCCGCATCCGTGCCGATCGCGACCGCGCCCTCGTCCTCGATGCCGGCGGCGATCGCGAGGGGCGGTGCCCCGTCGCGGACCATCTCGAGGGCCAGGTCCACCGCGGCGTGGGCGAGCGGCCGGGAATGGGAGACGACGACGATGCCGGTCATGCGAGGACCTCCCGCAGCGCCTGCCACAGGATGGCGGTCGAGGCGGCGCCCGGGTCGATGTGCCCGATCGAGCGCTCGCCCAGGTAGGAGGCACGGCCCTTCGAGGCCTGCAGCGGCTCGGTCGCATCGCGGCCCTCCGCGGCGGCCCGTGCGCCGGCGTCGACCGCGGCGGCGAGGGCGCGGCGCCCGGTGACGAGAGCATCGGTCCCCTCGGCCGGGGAGGCGGGGCTCTCGAGGTCGTCGAGCTCCTCGCGGTAGGCCTCGAGCGCGGGCAGCCAGGCGTCCAGCATCGTCTTCTCCCCGGCGACGGCCCTGCCGCGCTGCGCGATGCCCTCGACCCCGGCTTCGAGGGCCGCGAGCAGGGCATCGGCCCCGAGCTCCGTCTCCCCGGCCTGCGAGGTGCCCAGACGCAGGAAGAACGTGCCGTACAGGGGCCCGGAGGCGCCGCCCACGCTCGAGACGAGGGTCATGCCGACCTTCTTCATGAGCGCGGCGACGTCGGGGAACTCGCCGGCGTCCAGGGCCGCCTCGACGGCTGCGAAGCCGCGGCGCATGTTCGAGCCGTGATCGGCGTCGCCGATCGCGGCGTCCAGCTCGTTCAGGTGCCCGCTCGCCTCGGCGAGCAGGGTGCTCGCGCGGCGCAGCCAGGTCCCGAGCTCGGCGAGGGTCAGGTTCTGGGAGGTCGGATGCGTCATCGCGCTCACCGCCCCTTCCGCAGCGCCGGGGTGTGCACGGGCGCGTCCCAGAGCCGGGTCAGCTCCTCGTCCAGCCGCAGCAGGGTGAGGGAGGCCCCGGCCATGTCCAGGCTCGTGATCCAGTTGCCGACCAGGTGCCGGGAGACCTCGATGCCGTGCTCGGCGAGGATCTCCTGCGCATCGGCGAGCAGGATGTACAGCTCGAGCAGGGGCGTGCCACCCAGCCCGTTGACCAGCAGCAGGGCAGGGCCCTCGCCCGGCAGCTCGGCGAGGATCGGCTCGAGCATGGTGCGGGCGAGCTCCTTCGCGGGGGCGATCTTCTCGCGGCGTCGTCCCGGCTCGCCGTGGATGCCCACGCCGATCTCGACCTCGTCCTCGCCCAGCTCGAAGGAGGGCTTCCCGTTCGCGGGGACGGTCGCGCTGGTCAGGGCGACTCCCAGGGAGCGGGAGCCGTCGCTGACGCGCTGCGCGAGGGCGGTCACGGCCGCGAGGTCCCGGCCCTCCTCGGCGGCGGCGCCCGCGATCTTCTCGACGAGGATCGTGCCGCCGACGCCGCGGCGCCCCGCCGTGTAGGTGGAGTCCTCGACGGCGACGTCGTCCTGCGTGAGGACGGAGGTGACCTGCGTGCCGGATTCCGCCTCCGCGAGCTCCGCCGCCATCTCGAAGTTCATGACGTCGCCGGTGTAGTTCTTGACGATCTGCAGGACCCCGGCGCCCCGGTCGACCCGCGTGATCGCGGCGGCGATCTGATCGGGCACGGGAGAGGTGAAGACCTCGCCGGCGCAGGCGGCGTCCAGCATGCCGTGGCCGACGAAGCCGCCGTGCAGGGGCTCGTGCCCGCTGCCGCCGCCGGAGATGATCGCGACCTTCCCGTCGTCCTTGGGGCGGGCGCGCAGCACGATCCGGTGCTCGAGATCCACGTGCAGGGTGTCGGGGTGGGCGAGGGACATGCCGCGCAGGGCGTCGACGACGACGTCGTCGACCGCGTCGATGATCTTCTTCATGCCCCCGACGCTACCCCTCCGCGTGAGCCGCGTCACCGGTTCGCGCGGAGGGGCGGGGACGGTCTCCGGGGCCGATGCTCAGGCCGTCGGCGCGAACGGGTCGCCGCTCGTGCGCTGCCAGGCGCCCAGGGAGGCGGACAACCGCCCGATGATCTGCGCGGAGCCCTCCGCGGCGGCGATGTCCGTGGTCTCGCCGGGGTCCGCGACCAGGTCGTACAGCTCGTCGCGGCGGATCGGGTCGAGGTGGCGGATGAGCTTGTGCCGTCCGTCCGAGGCCATGCGGGCGCGGTGCACGTAGGCGGCGTGCACGATCTCGCGAGGCCCCTGCCGGGCCGCGCCCTCGAGCACGGGGGCCTCGAGCACGGATGCGAGGTCGCGGCCCTCGGCCGTCGCGGGGACCGGTGCCCCGGCCAGGCCCAGCAGGGTCGGCATGAGATCGGCGTGCAGGGTCAGCGGATCCCGCCGCTGCCCGGCGGGCACGCCCGGCCCCGCGAGGATCAGAGGAACGCGGATCGAGTGGTCGTACAGGCTCTGCTTGCCCATCATCCCGTGCTGTCCGATCGCGAGGCCGTGGTCCGCGGTGTAGACGACGATCGTGTCCTCCGCCAGGCCCGTCTGCTCGAGGTGCGCGAGGATCCGGCCGATCCCGGCGTCGAGGTGGCTGATCATCCCGTAGTAGTCGGCGAGGTGGCCGCGCACCTCCGCGGGATCGCGGGGGAGGGCGGCGAGGTTCTCGTCCCGCTCGCCGAGGTTGATGGTGTCCACCGGGTCGGCGCGGAAGTTCGCGGGCAGGTCCAGCTGCTCGGGGTCGTACAGGTCCGCGAACTCGGCCGGTGGGGTGCGCGGGTCGTGCGGGGCGGTGAAGGCGGCCCACAGGAAGAACGGCTCGTCCTGCCCGTCCTCCGCGAGGCGGCCGGTCCGGCGCTCGCGGTGCCGGTCCAGCAGTCCGATCGCGGCATCGGCGAAGACGTCCGTGGAGAAGCCGTCCGCGGTGCGGATCGCGGAGGCGGGGTAGGCGCCGGTGGGGTCGAAGTCGTGGACGGGGACGGCGGTGTGCTCGCTCATGCCGCCGAAGAAGATGTCCGCGCCGTCGTCGAAGGAGCGGTGGAAGGCGGCGGTGCCGTTGTGCCACTTGCCCACGCCGTAGGTGCGGTAGCCCTGGGAGCGCAGCGCCTGCGGGAGGGTGATCGCGTCGGGTGCGAGGTCATGGGCCTCCGGCGTGCCGATCCCGAGCCCGGCGGTGGCCCGCAGCACCTCCCGGCCGGCGAGGATGCTGGCCCGGCTGGGGGCGCAGATCGCCCCGGTCATCCCGCCCTGGCAGTGGTGGCGGGTCAGGTGCGTCCCGCGGGACGCGAGCGCGTCCAGGTGCGGGGTGCGCACCTCGCTCGCGCCGACGAGGCCCAGCAGGTCGTGGCGGTGGTCATCGGCGATGAGGAACAGGATGTTGGGGCGGGGCATGGCGGCCTTCCGGGATGCGGGCGGTGCGGGACGGGATCGGCGGATCGGGTGCGGGGTCAGGACGCCCGGCCGGCGGGGGCGACGTACGGCTCGTCGCGGTAGTGCGCCTGCAGGCGGGCGAGCTCCGCCTCGAGCTCGCGGCGCAGCGGGGCATGCGCGGGGTCGTCCGCGATGTTGTGCAGCTCGTGCGGGTCGGCCTCGAGGTCGTACATCTCCCACTCCGGCGGATAGGCGGTGTCCGCGGCGGCATCGGTGCCGAGCCCCGCGTTGTAGAAGTACACCAGCTTGTGGCGCGTGGTGCGGACGCCGTAGTGGGACCACACGTGGTGCGGCTCGCTGTCGTGCTCCCAGTAGCGGTAGTACATCGACTGCGGCCAGGACTCGTCCTGCTCGCCCGCGAGCAGGTGCAGGAAGCTGCGTCCCTGCTGCTGGGGCAGCTCCTCCGCGAGGGCGTCGGCGCCGATGCCGCAGGCGTCCAGAAGCGTCGCCGCGAGGTCCACGTTGGTGAGGATCTCGCCGAGCTCCGTACCGGCGGGCAGGCGCGCGGGCCAGCGGATCAGCAGCGGCATCTGCAGCGACTCGTCGTAGATGAAGCGCTTGTCGTACCAGCCGTGATCGCCCAGGAAGAAGCCCTGGTCGGAGGTGTAGACGACGATCGTGTTCTCCGCGCGGCCGGTCCGCTCGAGGTGGTCCAGGAGGCGTCCCACGTTGTCGTCGATCGACTGCACGCACTGCAGGTAGTCGCGCAGGTAGCGCTGGTACACCCAGCGGATCCGGGCCTCGCGGTTCTCCGGGCCCTGCAGGTGCTCGGGGACGGGCTCCTTGATGTCGACGGCGATGTCGAGGTCGTCGGCGAGGGTCATGGTCGCCTCGCGGACGGCGCGGGAGCGGGTCGCGTAGTCGTCCAGCAGCGTCTCCGGCTCCGGGATCGAGCCGACCGGGTACAGATCGGCGTGCTTCGGGTCGGGCTGCCAGGGCCGATGCGGCGCCTTGTGGTGCACGAGCGCGCAGAAGGGCTGATCGGCGTCCTGCGCGTCGATCCAGTCCAGGCTCATGTCGGTGACGACGTCCGTCGCGTAGCCGGGCACGCGCTCCTCGCCCGCGGGGGTGATCATCATCGGATCGTGGTACTCGCCCTGGCCGGGGAAGACGCACCAGGCATCGAAGTCCTGGGGCAGGGATACCCCGGACTCGCCCAGGTGCCATTTGCCGAACATCCCGGTCGCGTAGCCGTGCTCGCGCAGCACCGCCGGGAAGGTGCGGGTGGCGTGGTCGAAGCGGGAGACGATCGAGGTGACGCCGTTGACGTGGCTGTAGGTGCCGGTGAGGATGCTGGCCCGGGAGGGGGAGCAGATCGAGTTGGTGCAGAAGGCGGCGTCGCAGCGGACCCCCTCGCGGGCGATCCGGTCCAGGTGCGGGGTCGTGTTCACGCGGCTGCCGTAGGCGGAGATGGCGTGGGCGGCGTGGTCGTCGGACATGATGAAGACGATGTTCGGGCGGGTCATGGGGCGGGGGCCTCGGATTCTTGCTCGGGACGGACGGGCCGACGGATGCGGGCGAGAGGGCGGGGGCGAGCGGGCTACTTCACGGCGCCGGCGATGCCTTCGACGAAGTAGCGCTGCAGGAACAGGAACAGGAGGGTGATGGGCAGCAGGCTGATGACGGAGGCGGCTGCGAGGGCGGACCAGTCGGTGCCGTACTCGCCCTGCAGCGCGTAGATGCCCACCGAGAGGGTGCGCAGCTCCGGCTTGCTGAGCGTCATCACCAGCGGCAGCAGGAAGTCGTTCCACGCCGCCATGAACTGCAGGATGATCGCGGTCGCGGTGACCGGCCGGGCCAGCGGAAGGTAGATCCGCCAGAAGATCCGCACGAAGGAGGCGCCGTCGAGGGTCGCGGCCTCCTCGAGCTCATCGGGCAGCTGGGCGAAGTAGCCGGCGAACAGCAGCAGGCTGATGATGTGGGCGCCGCCGGAGGAGGCGAGGGTGAGGCCCAGCAGGGAGTCGGCCAGGTGCAGGGTCTGCAGCAGGTCCACCACCGGGATGATCGTGTACCCCTCGGGCAGGAACACGGCCGCGGCGAGCACGCCGATGATGATCTTCCGGCCCGGGAAGCGGTAGCGCCCCAGGGCATAGCCCATGAGCGCGACCGTCCCGACGGTGATGATGATCGAGCCGACCGTGATGACCGCTGTGTTCAGGAAGTACTGGCCGATGTTCGCCTGCTGCCAGGCGCGCGCATAGTTCTCCAGGTGCAGGACGGGCGTGAAGATGTTCAGCCCGTCGAAGACGTCCTCGTTGGTCTTGAAGGACGCGCCCAGCATCCACAGGAAGGGGTAGATCCAGCCGATGCTGATCGGGATCAGCAGCGCCGACAGGCCGATCGCCGTGAGCATCCGGCGGGAGAGCAGACGCCGGCGGGGCCTCGTCGGGGTCCGGCGCGCGCCGGACCCGGCGGGCGGGGCGACAGGGGTGCGGGGAGCGTCGTCCGCGATGATGGTCATGCCTCGTCCTCTCACGCCTCGCCCAGATCGGAGCGCATGCTGCCGGCGCGGCGGGCCGCCCACAGCTGCACGGCCGCGATCACCATGACCGCGACGCCGAAGAACACGCCCGCCGCGGAGGCGTAGCCGAGCCGCGGCACGCCGCCGTTGACGTCCCCGGCGGAGAACGCGGTCTGGTAGATGTACGTCTCGATCACCTGCGTCGAGAAGTAGGGGCCGCCGCCGGTCATGGCCTGCACGATCCCGAACACGTGCAGGGTCCCGTTGACCGTGAGCAGCGTGATGATGAGGACGAACGGCAGGATGATCGGCAGCGTGATGTGCCGCAGGATCTCCCATCGCCCGGCGCCGTCGATCCGTGCGGCCTCGTAGTAGACGGTCGGCACGGTCTGCAGGGCGGCCAGCCAGTAGATCATCGTGATGCCGAAGTCCTTCCAGACCTGGACGGCGATCACGGCCCACAGGGCGGTGCCCGGATCGCCCAGGAAGTCGACGGGCGCGTCGATGATCCCGAGCGCCTGCAGCAGCCCGTTCATCGGCCCCTTGTAGCTGGACAGCACGAACTGCATGATCACGCCGGTGATCGCCGCGGACATGACCACGGGGATGAAGAAGAAGGTCCGGAAGGCGGAGGCCATGCGCAGGACGGGGCCGTTCAGCGCCATCGCGACCAGCAGCGACAGGCCGAGCCGGAGCGGCACCGCGACCGCGACGAACAGGAAGGAGCGGCCGAAGGCGGCCCAGAACATCGGGTCGTGGATCAGCTCGACGTAGTTGGCCAGCCCCACCCAGGTGCGTGCGCTCGTCACACCGGTCCAGTCCAGGAAGGAGTAGTACCAGGACATGACCATCGGGTAGAAGGTGAACATGCCGGCCAGCACGAGCGAGGGCAGGACGAACACGTAGCACCAGCGGTGCTTCAGGATCTCGCGGCGCAGCGAGCCCGGACGGGGGCGGAGCCGCGCCTCGGCCGGGGCGGCGGGGGATGCGGCGGCGGGGCTGCTCATGCGTCCGCCTCGTAGTCCGCGATCCCGAAGTCGACGCTCGGGTCCCAGGTGGGGAAGACGTAGTCCTCGCGGGAGACCTCCGCACCCTTGGCGCGGGCGGCCGCGATCGCGTCGTCGAGGGCCTGCTCGCTCGCGGAGTCCAGGTCCCGCAGAGCGGTGCGGATATCGCTGATCTGCCCGCTCATGATGCCGATCGCGATGTCGGACAGCGCCGGCTTGACGGCCTTCATCTCCATGACGACCTGGGCGATCTGCGGATTCCGGGTCTGCGGGATGGGGGCGATGCGCATGAGCTCGTTCGCGTGGCTCCGGGCGGCGATGCCCTGCTCGCTGATGTCGCCGCGCTCCTCCGCCAGGGTGTTGGCCTCGTCGATCACCGACATGAGGATGCCGCCGGAACCCGCCACGAGGTTCGCCTGGCCCTCCACGCTGCCGATGTAGGCGAACATGTCGCCGACGATCTCCGGATGCGCGCTGTCCGCGGAGAGGAAGAGGTGATCCGTCCCGAAGGGCTGGTAGCCCACGTGGTGGACGGCTCCGTCGTCGCCGGTGGGCGGGGCGGCCACGCCGAAGTCGAAGTCCGGGGAGTCCTTCTGCCACTGGGGGATGTAATAGGGCCCGGTGAAGAACATGCCGGCGGCGCGCTGGGCGAGCCGCGGCGCGGCGGTCGCCTCGGTCAGGCTCATGTAGTCGGGGAACAGGGAGCCGTCGTCCCGCATCGCGAGCATCAGCTCGAAGGCCGCGACCATCTCGTCGCTCTCGTAGGCGTACTGTCCGCTGCGGTAGTCCATGCCCCCGACGGTCCCCGCCCCGGCGAGGATCGCGAGGGCGGAGGTGAAGGAGGAGAGCTGGTCCTTGCCGATCAGGAGGCCGTAGTACTCGCCGGCGCCGGCCCGGGTGATGTCCGCGGCGACCTTGCGCAGACCGCTCCAGGTGAGGCGCTCGCCGACCGGGTCGACGCCGGCCTCCTCCATGCGCTGGACGTCGAAGAACATGGTGGGGTTCAGGCCGTTGGAGACGGACAGGGGGAAGGTGTAGGTCTTGCCGTCGAAGACCTCGACGCCGGGGATGAAGACGTCCTCGCCCAGCTGCTCCTTCCACTGCGCGAAGCCGGGGACCACGTCGTCCAGCGGGGCGATCCAGCCTTCGGCGACGGCGACCTGGCGCGGCACCGTGTTCGGCAGGAGGAACACGTCCGGCGCGGAGCCGTTGCGGATCGCGAGCGGGATCGACTCGTTGATCGTCGCCCATTTCGCCTCGGTGTAGTCGATCGTGACCTGGGGGTGCTTCTTCTGGTAGGCGGCGTGGAAGGCCTGGATGAAAGGGCCCTTGAGGTTGCCGTTGTCCATCCATCCGATGGTCGCGGCCGCCTCCGGGAGCGGGGTTGCCGGGTCGGGGATGTCGATGCTGAGGGGCGTCTGCGCGGCGGGGACGTCGCCGGGGGTGCCGGTCGAGACGGAGCAGGCGCCGAGCGCACCGATGCCGAGCAGACCCGCGCCGAGACTCAGGATCCCGCGGCGGCTGGGGCGTGTCTCCGGGCTCGTGCGGCGGGCGGTCTCGGCGGCGGGCGGGAGCGCTGCGGGCTGCGGGCTGTGCGGGGAGGTCATGGGTCCGTCCTTCCGGAGGGCGGCTCCGCGGCGGGGCGGGGCCGGGCGGGTCGGGGGAGGTCTGGCGCGGAGGGTGATGCGCAGGCCGGGACGTCGTCGTCGGCCCGCCGCACCGCCGCGATCAGAAATCTAGATCAATCAACAGAAGTTGTCTAGAGCGCTTCTCCTCGGCTCGTACACTGGGACCGGCTGCGCCCCGACGCCCTCGGGGACCGAGCCGCACCGGCGGCGAGGGTCGGGGAGCAGAACTGCCCTGCCGCGGACGAAGGAGGCCCATGTGGCGACGAGCGGGACCGGAGCGACGGGCGCATCGAGGGGACCCGCCGCCCACGAGCGGATCGAGGCGCATCTGCGCTCCCTGGTGCGCGCCGCCTCCCCGGGGGACCGCATGCCCGGGGACCGCGAGCTGAGCGAGCAGTTCGGCGTCAGCCGCATGACCGCCCGCCAGGCCGTCGGCAAGCTGGTCGCGGAGGGGCGTCTGCACCGGGTCACCGGCAGCGGCACCTTCGTCTCCGCGCATCGCGTGCACCGACGCATCGACCGCCTGCTCTCCTTCGCCGAGCACATGCGTCGGCACGGCATGGGGGCGAGCGCCCGCGTGCTCGAGGCACGGCTGCGCCCCGGCACCGACGGGGAGAACGCGGACCTGGGCCAGGCTCCCGGCGCGGAGGTGTGCGTGCTGCGGCGCGTGCTGCTGGGCGACGGATCGCCGATCGCGATCGAGAGCTGCCTGATCGCCGCGGACTGCGCCGACGTGCTCGCGGCCGACCTCGAGCACGGCTCCCTCTACGCGACGCTCGACGAGCTGGGCCGCGGACCGGCACGCTCCATGGGCACGCTGCGGGCCGAATCGGCCGATGCCGCGGCGGCGCGGCTGCTCGAGGTCGCCCTCGGCCAGGCGCTGCTCGTCCAGCGGCTGCGGATCCTCGACGCGCAGGACCGCCCCGTCCTGCTGGTCGCCACCCGCTACGTGGGAGAGAGGTTCATCCTCGACGTCGACCAGTCACGGCACGAGTACGCCGACCCCGCCCAGCGCGAGCGCGAGCCGCACTACGACGTGCCCTCGCTGTGAGCGATGGGCGGGGCCGGCGGACCGGTCAGTCGACGACGGCGAGCGCGTCGATCTCCACGAGCATGACCTCATGCGGCAGGTCCACGAACACGGTGGTGCGCGAGGGGAGCAGGCCGCTGGGCACGTTCTCCTGGATGAACTGCGAATACACCTCGTTCATGAGCGCGAAGTCGTCGCGCGTGGTGAGGTAGACGCGGAACATGAGGACGTCCTCGACGCTCGACCCGCCGGCCTCCAGGATCGCCTTGACGTTCTCGAGGGTGCGGCGGGTCTGCTCCTGGACATCGCCCGCGCCGATGTACTCCCTGGTCGCGGGATCCATCGGCCCCTGCCCGGAGACCTGCAGGATGTTCCCCTTGCGGATCCCCTGGGAGAAGGTGTGCGCGGCCGGCGGGGCCTGATCGGTGACGACGACGGACTTGCTGCTCATGGAGGCTCCTCGCGGTTCGGGTGCGGCGTCCGGGCATGCCCCGGACGTGCTCGGGCGCGACCAGACTACGGCCTGCCGAGCACGTCCGCGCAGGACCCGCTCACACCTCCGCGGACGCGGCCGCGGAGCCGGCCTCGGTCTCGAGGGACACGGCCAGGACCAGCTCGCCCGAGGCGCCTCCGGCATCCACGCGCAGCCGGTGCGTGCCCGCCGCGGCGTCCTCCAGGACCACGGCGGCGATGATCGCCTCCCCGTCCCACAGCAGGGCACGGATGGTGCCGGGGCGGTCGGTCGTGGCGGTCGCGGTGACCGCTCCGTCCGCGTGCTCCGCGCGGGACAGGGCGAGCGCCCGCTCCGGCAGCCGGGGCCGCCCGCCCAGGCCCACGCCGTCGCCGGAGGCCTGGATGATCGACTGCGCGGAGGCGGTCGATCGAGCGGCCGTCCGCGGGATCGTCGCCTCCCGCGGGGCGGGGGCGCCCTCCGGCAGATCCGGCAGCTCGAGCACGCCCCAGCGGTACGGATCGGCCTGGATCCCCGGATACGTGGACCAGCCGATCCGGGACTGCCCCGTGCGGTCCTGCGTGTCCGAGTCGTAGACCACCACGTTGAAGCCGACCCGGTCCGGGCGGATCCCGTCGGGCAGGTCGGCGAAGGGGATCCGCGCCTCGACCTCGTATCCGTTGTACGGGTCCGAGACGCGGGAGGCGATCACGGTCCCGGGCGCGGTCTGCGCGAGCGGGCCCTGCCAGTTGTCGTGATCGCGTCCCCCGCCCACGGTCTGCGAGCCGTCGGGGTGCACGACCGCGGGCAGCACCCCCAGGATGAAGGTGCTCGCGGTGTGCTGGGAGCCGCCCCGCGGGTCGATCATGATCTCGACGGAGTCGGTGCGGAAGCGCTGCTTGTCGTCATCGGCCCCCAGCACCGTGCCGAAGACGTCGTCGACGACGGCGACGTGCACGCACAGCGCCTCGTCGTCGTAGGTGACCCAGGTGCGGCCGGAGGCGTCCTCCGCCGTGACCGGCGAGCCCTCCCAGAGGTGGCCGATGTCGACCCCGTCGCCCGGGTACTCGCCGGGAGCGCGGCTCCCGTCGACGTCCACGCCCTCGGTGCGGCTCGCGACCAGGCGGGGGACCAGGCAGATGCCCTGGGCGGTGCTCGTGGTGAGCCCGCCGGCGCTGGCCGTGACGGTGACCGGGTACACGCCGCCGTCGGGACCGCGGTTCGCGACCGGCAGGGAGGAGTCCGGGTTCGCGACGGTCAGCGGCACCTGGCGCACCTCTCCCGGCGCGAGGCCCGTGACCTGGACGGTTCCGGGCCGGGCGGTGAAGCCCTCGGGCACCTGGACCTGGATCTCGGCGCTCTGCACGTCCTCGGCGTGGTTCGTGACCAGCAGGGTCAGCTCCTGGCTGCCGCCCGAGGCGAGGGCGCGGCGGGTCGGCACGAGCGCGTCGAGGTGCTGCATGCCCAGCTCCTGCGTCCACTCGAGGAAGTCGCGGACCTCCTCCCGGTTCTCGAGACCCGCCTCGACCGGGCCCACGACCCGCAGCGGCACCACGTTCCAGCCGCTCCCGCGGTTCTTCGTGGTCACGACGGCGCGCAGCAGGACGGCGGTGCCGGGGGCGGCATCGGCGGCGGGGGTCACCCGCACGGTCACGGTGCGGCTCTGCCCGGCAGGGATCGTGGGGAAGTCGACGGGGCCCTCCGCCCTCCACCCCGCCGGCGCCTCGATCTGCACGCTCGCCTGCGGGGTCGCGCGCTGCGGAGAGCTCAGCGAGACCTCGACCTCGAGGGGGACGCCGGGCTGGACCGCGAAGCGGGAGGCGCGGACCTCGAGGAGCGTGCCGAGGGCGAGGCCGTCCTCGATCGGAAGGCTGGCCCCGCGCAGGACGGCCTCGTCGCCGCTGGTCGGCTCCACGAGCGGGGAGCGCGAGGCGATGAGCGTGAACCAGGTGGCGGGGATCTTCGCCGGATCCGTCGTGGTCGGCGGGATCACGGACCAGCCCTGGGTCCGGTAGGACCAGATCGACGCATCGCGCAGCGTGCTCCACCGCTCGCCGTGGGTCTCGCTCAGGGTGCCGTTCCAGGTCCCGTAGACGAGGTCGCTCGCGACCGCGGGCGTGTATCCGGTGGCGACCGCATCGGGCCCGACGGGACCGGTCCCGTTGGAGCCGGAGCGCAGCAGGCGCCGGGGCGCCCAGGGCTCGAGGCCCTCCTCGAGATGCTCGGGGAAGGCGTCCCGGTCGCCGGCCAGCAGGTACGCCTCGACCGCGTACATGGCCGCCTGCTGGTGGTTGCCGTGGTTGCCCTCGATCGCGGAGGGGTTCATGGTGATGATGACGTCCGGCCGGGTCGCACGGATGACGCGGACGATGCGTCCCAGCACGTCCCTCCCGCCCCACACCTCGCGGGACAGGGGCGCGGACAGCGTGTAGAAGAAGTCGACGGCATCGAGGTTGAACACGTGCGAGATCCCGGCGTAGCCGACGGCCCGCCGCTCCTCCGCCTCCCGGATCAGGCCCAGCGGCGGACCCTCCTCGAGGCCGACGGCGTTGCCGCCGCCCTCCCCGCGCGTGATCGTGATGACCCCGGCCTGCTGGCCGTGGAACTCGTTCCACTGTCCGATCGCCGCGAGCGTCCACGCCTCGTCGTCCGGGTGGGCGCCGATGTAGAGCACGTCGAGGTCGGTGCCGCCGTCGGCGAGGGCGCGCTCCGCCGGGGTGAGCAGGCCCAGGTCGAGGGTCGCGGCGCCGGCGGCGAGGCCCAGCAGGCCGCCGGCCCGCAGCACGGAGCGGCGGGTGGGATGGGAAGCGGACATGACGTTCTCCTTCGAACGACGGGACCAGCGGGAGGGATCGGAGGGTCGGTGCGGGCGTGCGGTGCGGTCGGCGGGCTACCGGCGTCTCAGTGCGCGCCGGCGTCGGAGCGCAGCGCGAACGTGCCCTGGGCGCGGCGGCGCCCCAGCACGGGATGGTCGGGAACGATCCGCTCGAGGAAGCGATACCGGTCCCGGGTGTAGGCGGCGCGGAGGTCGCCCTCGCCGGCGGCGGAGCTGATCGCCCGCCACCAGTCGGAGATGTCGCCCCAGCCGGGGGCGGCGAGGGAGCCGCCGAACTGCTGGACCGCGAGGGCGGAGCAGAGCGAGGCGAACTTGAGACGCTCCACGAGCGGCCAGGCCCCGAGCGTCCCCAGCACGATCGCGGCCGCGAACACGTCCCCGGCCCCGGTCGTGTCCAGGGCCGTGACCGGCACGGCCGGGCAGTAGGCCTCCTCGCCGGTGGCGGCGTCGATCGCGTAGGAGCCGGAGGCCCCGTCGGTCACGACGGCCAGGGGCACGAGCTCCGCGAGCTTCCGCACGGCGCGGTCGGGGCTGTCGGTGCGGGTGTAGCCCATGGCCTCGACGGCATTGGGGGTGAAGGCATGGCAGTGCGCGAGCGGGGCGAGGTCCGCCGTGTCCCACCGCTCGGTCTCGTCGAAGCCGATGTCCGCGAAGATCCTCGTGCCGAGGGCGGCCAGGCGCGACCACCAGGCGGTCTCCCCGGCGAGGTCGACGACGGCGGCGCGGGCAGCGGGCGCCCGGTCGATGAGACCGGACAGCGGCTCCGGCAGCTCGTGGCCGTGGGTGACCATCGCCCGGTCCTCATGCGCGGCGATCGACACCGTCACGGGGGAGTGGAAGTCGGGGAAGCGCCGCGAGGCGCGCAGGTCGATGCCCTCGTCCTCGCTCATGGTCTGCCACATCCAGTCGGCATAGGCGTCGTCGCCGAAGCCGGCGACGAGACCGGTGCGCAGGCCCAGGCGCGCGGTGGCCGTGGCGAGGTTCGCGATGCCGCCGGGGCTCGAGCCGAGGCCCCTGGACCACAGCTCCTGGCCCGGCAGGGGCATCCTCTCGAGCCCCGTGAAGACGATGTCGAAGAACACGGTGCCGGACAGGAGCACGTCCAGCGGCGGATCGGTGTCGGCGCGGCTCTCGCGCAGCGGATCCCAGGAGTCGCCGGCATCGGGGCCGGGCGAGGGCGCCGGGGCCGTCGCGGCGTCCGCCTCGGGGGACGGATCGGAGATGGGGCGCGAGTCTTCGGGGTGGGCGGGTGTACGGGTCATTCCTTCGTGGCCCCTTCCAGCATTCCGCGGATGAAGTGACGCTGCAGGATCAGGAAGAGGATCACCATCGGCAGCGCGACGATGATGGCTCCGGCGGCGAGGAGCGCGTGCTCCGCCGTGTACTGGCCCTGGAAGTTCGCGAGCCCCAGGGGCGCGGTGCGCAGCGTGCCCGAGGGCGCCATCACCAGGGCGATGAGGAACTCGTTCCAGGTCCACATGAACGTGAGGACGACCAGGGTGAGGACCCCGGGCAGCGAGGCGGGCACGAGCACGCTCACCAGCGCCCGCAGCGGGCCGGCCCCGTCCAGGGCGGCGGCCTCGAGCAGGCTCGCCGGGAGGGAGCGGAACTGGGCGCGCAGCCAGAAGGTGCCGAACGCGATGGACTGCGCGATCTGGGGGAGGGCGATCGCGGCGTAGGTGTCGGTCAGACCCAGCGTGCGCAGGTCGAAGAAGAGGGGGATGACGATCGCCTCCGCCGGGATCATGAGCCCCAGCAGGAACAGCAGGAAGAGCGGCGTCGCCCCGCGGAAGCGCATCGTCCCGAAGGCGTAGCCCGCCCCGATCGACAGCACGACCGCGGTGGTCACGACGATCGCCGCGACCACCACCGAGTGCATCAGCGAGTTGGAGAACCCGCCGACCCGCCAGGCCTCGACGAGGTTCTCCAGATGGATGCCGGCGGGGGCGCCGATCCGCGGGGACACGGCCGTGGCGAGGATCGTGAGGATCGGCGTGATCGCAAAGAGGGCGAACAGTCCCAGGACCACGTAGTTCATGGCCTGCTCGGCGCGGGAGACCCTCATGCCGGGCGCTCCCCGATCCGGGTGACCACGAGGTTGATCGCGAACACGAGGGCCGTCAGGACGATCGCGACCGCGCTCGCGGAGCCGACCTCCTTCAGCGCGAAGGCGCGCCGGTACACCTCGAAGCTCGGCACGGTCGTCGCGGTGCCGGGACCGCCCGAGGTCGTGAGGTACACGAGGTCGAAGGTCTTCAGCGCCGCGATGATCGTGAGCACGAGGGCGACCACGATCTCCCCGCGCACCGAGGGCAGCGTGATCGCGAGGAACTCGCGGACCGGGCCGGCGCCGTCCAGCCGCGCCGCCTCGAAGAGGTCGTCGGGGATCCGGCTCATCCCGGCGAGTAGGAGCAGCATGACCAGGCCCATCTCGAGCCAGGTGCCGATGAAGCCGACTGCCGGCAGCGCCGCTCCCGGATCGCCCAGCCACCCGCGGGCGAGGGCGTCCAGCCCTGCCGCCCGCAGCCCCTGGTTGAGCAGTCCGTCCGGGGCGTAGATCTGCCGCCAGGCCACGGCGATCACGACGAGCGCGATCACCTGGGGCAGGAAGATGATCGTCCGGAACACGCCCATGCCGCGCACCTGCCCGCGTCGCAGGATCGCGGCGAGCACCAGCCCGATCCCGAGCGGCAGCAGAGAGAAGAATCCGATCAGCACGAGGGCGTGCCCGATCGCGGCCCGGAAGGCGGCATCGCCGGCGAGGTCGATGTAGTTGCGAAGGCCCACGAAGGTCGAGGGGCCGAAGCCGGACCACTCGTAGAGCGAGAACTGTGCGGCCCGCAGCAGCGGGTACAGGGAGAACGCCGCGTAGACGAGGAAGGCGGGCAGCAGGAACAGGTACGGCGTCCAGCCGCCGCGGGCCACGGCCGATGCCGCGCGGCGCCGACGCGGGGCCCGGGTGGCCCGGGAGGCGAGGGACGGAGTCATGTCAGCTGCCGGCGGTGAACTCGCTGTAGTCCTTCTGGAGCGCGTCCGCTCCCGCGGCGGCGTCCTTCTGCCCGCCGATCACCTCCTGCAGCGTGTTCGCCGCGGTGTCCGCGAAGGTCGGCGTCGCGTAGTCGAGGTAGGGCAGCAGGGTCCCGTCCGTCGAGACGGCGTCGAAGGCCTCGTAGATCTCCTTGTTGACCCCGGAGGCGGGCGCGAGGGATGCCGTGTCCAGGACCGGCATGCCGCCGTTCTCCGCGATGAGGGCCATGGCCTCCGAGGTGGTGATGAAGTCGATGTAGGCGGCCGCGGCCGCGGGGCTCTTCGCCTTCGCCGGGATCGCGAAGGGGAGCCCGGTGCCGCCGGTCGTGGCGACGGTGCCGTCCAGGCCGGCCGGAGGGGCCATGAAGCGCAGGTCCTCGCCCATCACCTTCTCCATGTCGGGGCCCAGCCAGGAGCCGCCGATCAGGAGCACGCCGGTGCCCTTCGTGAAGTCCGCCCAGGCGGCGTCGTAGTCCAGGCCGTTGGGGGAATCGCCGAAGGCGCCCGCCGCTCCCCAGTCCGCCATCTGCGCGAGAGCCTGCAGGTTCCCCTCGCTCGTCCAGTCGGCCCCGGCGTTGCCCATGCCGAGGGCGATGATCTCGTCGACGGGGACGGAGGCGGCCTGCAGCGGCCCGAACACGTGCAGGGCCGGCCAGCCCTCGATGTTGCCGAGGACGAGGGGCTGCTCCCCGGCCTTCTGCGCGGCCTCGACCAGGGCGAGCAGATCCTCCCAGGTGGCGGGCGGCTGCGCGGACAGCGCCGTCAGCTTCTTCGCGCTGTAGTAGATGCCGACGATCTCGCCGGTCTGGGGGAGCCCCCACAGGGAGCCCTCGCCGAAGGTGACGGCATCGGCCGAGTAGCGGGCCTTGGACAGGACCGAGGCCGGGAAGCGGTCCTCCCAGCCGTAGGCCTCCGCATAGCCGCTGAGGTCCGTGAGCTGACCGGCCTTGACGAACTCGCCCATGTCGGCGCGGGCGTTGTTGACCTGGAGGACGTCGGGGACGTCGTTGCCCGACAGGGCCAGGGCGGTCTGCTGCTGCAGGTCGTCGAAGGACTGGGTGACGCGCTCGATGGTGATGTTCGGGTACTTCTTCGTGAACTCGGCGCGCAGGGCCTCGATCGCCTCGTTCTGGGCGCCGCGCACCTCCTGGTCCCACACCGTGAGGGTCAGCTCGCCCATGCCGGCGACGTCCGTGTCGACCTCGTCCGCGGAGGGTCCGGCGGGCGCGCCGGGTTCCGGGGAGTCGGATCCGGGGGCGCAGGCGGCGAGGAGGCCCAGGCCTCCGACGGCGGTGGCCTGACCGAGGAACGTGCGACGGCGCATGATCTCCTCCATGTCTCCTCCATGAGCTGTGGGGGCGGGTGCGCCGGGGCTGGGCGCTGGATCCAGGATGCCACAGAATGATCGGAGATGAAAGGTTGCGCGTGATCTTGCAGGGAAATGCTCGGAGGGCTAGGGTGGCGGCATGCTCAGCGAGGAACGCCACCGGGAGATCCTGGCCGAGGTGCGCCGACGCGGCTCCGCCACGGTCACCCGCCTCAGCGCGGACTTCGCCGTCTCCGAGGCGACCATCCGCCGCGACCTCGACCAGCTCTCGGGGACCGGGATGCTCCGCCGCGTCCGCGGCGGCGTCGTCGACCCTCGCTCCGGCGAACGGCCCGAGGCCGACCCACGGGACTTCGACCTGGTCGCCTCGGCCGCCGCCGGCGCCAAGACCCGCATCGCCCGCCGTGCGGCCGGCCTCATCGAGGACGGCGAGGTCATCGCCCTCGACATCGGCACCACGGTCGCGGCCATGTGCCCCTTCCTGCGCGACCGCCCCATCACCGTGGTGACCTCCTCCCTCGCGGTGATCCGTGCGCTCGCCGGCGCCCCCGCGGTCGACGTGCTCGTCCTCGGCGGGATACTCCGGCCCACCTACCAGTCGATGGTCGGCTCCCTCACCGAGGCGGCCCTGCGCCAGGTCCGGGCGGACCGCGCCTTCCTCGGCGCCGCCGGGGTGCGCCCCGACGGAACCGTCCTGGACTCGACGGCCAGCGAGGTCCCCGTCAAGCGCGGCCTCCTCGACATCGCGACCTCCTCCTACCTGCTGGTCGATCATGAGAAGTTCCCCGGCAGCGGCTTCCTCGAGATCGGCCCGGCGAGCCGCTTCGCCGCCCTTGTCACCGACCGCGCCCTGTCCCCCGCCGATCTGAACCTCCCCGAGGGGGAGGAGCTGGAGGTCCTCCTGCCATGAAGCTCACGATCCTGGGCGGGGGCGGCTTCCGCGTGCCCCTCGTGTACGAGGCGGTCGCGACCCGCGCCACCGGACTCGCCGTGGACGAGGTCGCGCTGCACGACGTCGATCCCGGGCGCCTCGCGCGGATCGGCGCGGTCATCGAGCAGCTCGGCGCCGAGCTCACCGCCTCCGGTCGCGCGCCGCGGCCCCTGCCCGTCCTCGCCCCGACGACCGACCTGCGCGAAGCCGTGGCGGGGGCGGACTTCGTCTTCAGCGCCGTCCGCGTCGGCGGGGCCGAGGGGCGCACCGTCGACGAGCGGGTCGCCCTCGACCTGGGCCTGCTGGGCCAGGAGACCATCGGCCCCGGCGGGCTCGCCTACGCGCTGCGCACGATCCCCGTCGCCCTCGACATCGCCCGCACGATCCAGGAGCTCGCCCCCGATGCCTGGACCATCAACTTCACGAACCCCGCAGGCATCGTCACCGAGGCCATGCGCCGCATCCTGGGCGAGAGGGTCGTCGGGATCTGCGACACGCCCATCGGGCTGGTCCGCCGCGTCTCCCGCCTGCTGGGGGCCGACGTCGACGCCCTCGGCCCCGACGGCTCCCCGCTCATCGGTGTCGACTACGTGGGGCTGAACCACCTGGGCTGGCTGCGGGCCCTCACGGTCGACGGCGAGGACCGCCTGCCCGCGATCCTGGCCGACGACGCCGCCCTCGACGCGATCGAGGAGGCCCGGCTCATCGGCCCCGACTGGGTACGGACGATGCAGGCGCTGCCCAACGAATACCTCTTCTACTACCTGTTCACGCAGGAGGCCCGCCGCCGCATCGCCGCGGCGGACACCACCCGCGGCGAGTTCCTCGCCGCCCAGCAGCAGGGCTTCTACGCGGAGCGAGGGCCCGGCGGGACGGAATCCTCCCCCGGGGATGCGGAGGCGTGCTGCGCCGGCCCGCTCGCCCGCTGGCGCGCGACCCTGCATGAGCGCGAGGCCACCTACATGGCGGAGACCCGGGACGAGGCGCGGCGCGAGGAGGACGTGGCCGGCGGCGGCTACCAGGAGGTCGCCCTGCGGCTCATGACCGCCCTCGCCACCGGCCGGCCGGCCCGGATGATCCTCGACGTCGGCAACGCCGCTCCCGGGGCGGAGAACCCCTCCGCCCGCATCGTCCCGGAGCTGCCGGGGGGCCTCGTCCTCGAGGTGCCGTGCCTGGTCGACGGCACGGGGGTGCACCCGCAGGCGGTCGGCCCGCTCACCCTCGACCAGCTCGGCATGATGGCGCGGCTGCGCGCCTCCGAGCGCTGCATCCTCGAGGCCGCCGTCGCCGGGGACGAGGCGCGGCAGGCGGCGCGCGGGGAGCATCCGCAGGCGGCGGCGGAGCTGCGCGAACGGGCCGCCCGCAGCGCCTGGCAGGGGTTCGCGAGCCATCCCCTGGTCGGCTCCCCGGAGCTGGGCCGACGGCTGCTGGACGGCTACCGCGCCGGGCACCCGCAGATCGCCGCGCTCCTGGACGGCTGAACGACGGCCCCGGCGAAGGCCGGGCAGGTCAGCGCAGCGGGAGGCTCAGCACCTGCACATCCGTCGCGCCCGCGGCCGGGACGAGCACGAGGTCCTCGCCCTCGCGGCGCAGCGTCGGGACCGCCGCGGCCGCGCCATCGGCCGGCCCGCCGCCATCGGCCCCGGCGGCCGGGAGGACCGCGGCGTCCTCGAGCGCCGCGAGCACCGCCGCCCCGAGCCGCACCGGGCCCGTCGACGGATCCAGCAGCAGCACGTGCAGCGCCCCCGCGCCGTCCGCGTCCGCCGGGCTCAGGGTGAACCGCACCCCCGGCGGCGGCACCGTGACCGCCGGATCGAACCACGGCCGCGTCCCGTAGATCGCCCCGGCGTGGAGCGCCAGCCATCGGCCGAGGTGCTCGAGGGCGCGCGACTGGAGCGGTGGAATGCTGCCGTCGGCATGGGGGCCCACGTTGATCAGCAGGTTCCCGTTCTTCGAGACGACATCGGCCAGCAGGCGGATCAGCTGCGCGCCGTCCAGGGCATGGGCCTCCGACTCCTCCGCATTGACCCCGAAGGACAGCCCGAGGCCGCGCGTGGACTCGAAGACCTCCTCCTGCACCGCCTCGATGTCCTGGTACTCGCGGGTCAGCACGCCGTGCACCGGCACGCCCCACCGGTCGTTGACCATCCCCTCCGGGACCGCGGCGAGATGCCGCCGGAACAGCTCCTGCAGCGAGTCCGGGCCCGCGCCCTTGCCGGCGTCGGGCCAGTCGATGTCGTTCCACAGCAGGTCCGGGGCGAAGCCGTCGATCAGCTCCCGCAGCTGCGCCGCCGCGAAGGACGCGAAGCCGGCGTCGTTGCGCCGCAGCGCGAACAGGTCGGCGTTCGAGGTCATCGGCGGGAAGTCGGAGACGTGCCAGTCCAGCGCGCCCGAGTAGTACAGGCCCAGGCGCAGGCCCGCCGAGCGCACGGCGCGGGCGAAGGCCCCGATCAGGTCCTGCTGCGGACCGCGTCGGGCGGCTGTGAACGGCGTCGTCGCGCTGTCCCACAGGCAGAAGCCGTCGTGGTGCTTGGTCGTGGGCACGACGTACCGCGCGCCCGCCCGGACGGCGAGGTCCACGATCCCGTCCGCCGCCTCCGGACCCGGACGCCAGGAGTCGGCGAAGTCCTCGTAGACCAGGCCCTCGCCGTAGATCTCGCGGTGCCGTCGCTGCGTGGGGCTGCCCTCGATCCGGACCGTGTTCGCGTACCACTCCGCGTACTGGTGGCGGGCGTAGGCGTTCTCCGCCGTGACGTCGGAGCGGTCCAGGACATCGGCCCAGGCGGGTACCGAGTACAGGCCCCAGTGCACGAAGACCCCGAGTTTCGCATCGCGGTACCAGGCGGGGACGGCGAGCTCGGGATAGGCGCTGGCCGGGGCGGCGTCGGCCGGTCCGTGGCGGTCGTCGAAGCTGATCATGCGGGGGCTCCCTGGGGCGAAGATCGATCATCGGCAGAACCCTCATTGTGCCGCAGAACATCCGATGTGTGTGTGGGTGGTTGTCGCGATGCTGACGAGATCTGAGGAGAACCGGGATGGTCGATGGGCTTCCGCGCACAGACATCGGAGGACCGGTAGCATCGTCCTGCGTGCAGGCGGCACACCGCGCGGGCACCCGCCCGCCGCCGGGAGAACAGGAGCTCCACCCCATGACCACGACCCGACCCCGCATCGGCCTCGCCGGGATCGCCATCGAATCCTCGACCTTCACCCCCTACCGCTCCTCGGAGAAGGACTTCGAGGTGCGGCGCGGCACCGAGGAGATGCTCCAGAGGTTCCCGTTCTTCCAGGATGGCTCCGCGACCGGGACGGCGCTGCGCGAGGCCGCGGACTACGTCGGCGTCCTGCACGCCCGCGCGCTCCCCGGGGGCCAGCTGCTCGCCCCCACCTATGACGCCTGGAAGGCGGAGATCCTCGAGGGCCTTGCCGCCGCCCACGCCGAGGCGCCGCTGGACGGCTTGTTCTTCGACATCCACGGCGCCATGAGCGTCGAGGGCATGGACGACGCCGAGGGCGACCTGATCACCGCGATCCGCGGTGTGATCGGGCCCGACGTCGTCGTGGGCACCGCCATGGACCTGCACGGCAACGTGTCCGAGGCCCTGTTCGCGGGCTGCGACATCCTCACCTGCTACCGCCATGCCCCGCACATCGACGCCTGGGAGACCCGCGAGCGCGGCCTGCGCGATCTGGTCGAGACCGCGGCCGCCGTCGCCGGGGGCGCCCCGCGTCCCTACAAGGCGCTCGTGCATGTGCCGATCCTGCTGCCGGGGGAGAAGACCTCCACCCGCATCGAGCCCGCGAAGACGATCTACGCCGGCATCCCCGCGCTCACCGAGCGCGAGGGCGTCACGGACGTGTCCTACTGGATCGGCTTCGCCTGGGCCGACCAGCCCCGATGCAAGGCCGCGATCGTCGCCTTCGGGTCCGATGCGCAGGCCGTCGAGGACGCCGCCCTCGAGCTCGCGACCACCGTCTGGGAGGCTCGCCACGACTTCGAGTTCGTCGCCCCGACCGGCACCTTCGCCGCCTGCCTCGACGAGGCCGTCGCCTCCGAGGCCCGTCCCTTCTGGATCTCCGACTCCGGGGACAACCCGGGCGCCGGCGGCGCCGACGACACCACGTACGCCCTGGCCGAGCTGGTCGCCCGCGAGGAGATCCGCCGGAACGAGGTCAGCGCCCTCATGGTCTCCCTGGTGGACCCGGCCGCGACGGACATCGCCCATGAGCTGGGCGTCGGAGGACGCGGCGAGGTCGAGATCGGCGGGCACATCGATGCCACCGCTCCCGGCCCGCAGCAGCTGCGGGTCGAGGTGGCCGCGCTCGACGAGGACACGCCGACCGGGAGGTCCGCCGCGCTGCGGGTCCTCGACGGGGATGCCCCGACCGGGCTGACCGTCGTCATCACCGCTCGCCGCTCCCAGTGGCACAGCCGCGGCATGTACGAGCGCCTGGGGCTGAGCATGACCGGCTTCGACATCGTCACGGTGAAGATGGGCTACCTCGAGCCGGACCAGTACGAGGCGGCCGCGGACTGGCGACTCGCCCTCACCCCGGGCGGCGTCGACCAGGACCTCGTGCGCCTGGGCCACTCCCGGATCGACCGGCCGATGATCCCCTTCGACCCGGAGATCCCCGCCCCCGCCCGGGAGGAGATCCTGCGCGGCGGCGGAGCCTGAGCAGGGCCCCGGCACCTCCACAGCCGGTGCCGGGGGAGGTTCCCCGGCGCCGGGCCGGTGCCCGCTCCCCGCGTCCTGCTCGACCGAATCCGCTGATCGGGGGCAGAATCGGGGCAGGGCCGCCCGGTCCTGCCCCGCCCCGCCGTTTCGAGGAGCTCGCCGATGCCGATCTATGCCGTGACCTATCTGTACACCGATGACACCGAGGCGAAGGATCGCATCCGTCCCGAGCATCGCGCCTTCCTCGCCTCGCTGCTGGACGAGGGCGTCCTGCTGGCTTCGGGCCCGTATGTCGACGCCGACGGCGGTGCGCTGCTCATCCTGCAGGGCGAGGGCACAGCGGAGGAGGTCCTCTCCCGCCTCGATGCCGACCCCTTCCGTCGTGAGGGGCTCATCGCCGAGCGCTCCATCCGTCCCTGGGACGTCGTGATCGGCGGCTTCGCCTCCTGAGACGGGGACGGAGCACCGCTGCCGGTGACCCGGATCGCGGTGCCCGTCCCGGGGTGACGGCGGGACGTCGCCTCGTCGATCAGCGTTCGCCGGGCTCGTCCCGTTCTGCCTCCCCGCCGTCTCCGCCCGCGGCGGTCGCCTGTGCGGCGGCGCTCGCGTCGAGGAAGCGGCCCACGCTCGCGCGGCGCAGGACCCCTTCCCCGCCAGGCCCCTCCGCGAGCAGGACCAGCGGCAGCGCTGAGCGTCCCCCGTGCTCGGCGAGGACAGCCGTGGCCTGCGCATCCCGATACACGTTCACCCAGTGCACGTCCGTGCGGGTCGACCGGATCGCGGTCTGCAGCCGGGCCGACATCGGGTCCCCGGGAGCCCAGAGGATGATCGAGTCGCCGGGGCCGCGACGTTCGAGGGCCTCGGCCAGCGGCTCGTGCTGCCCGCCGCGCAGCGGTGACGTCCAGTAGCCCATGAGCAGGGCGAACAGCGCCATCGCGAGCGAGGCGAGGCGCTGGTCGACCAGGAGCAGCACCACGGCGACGGCGAGACCGCCTCCGAGAAGGAGCGCGGGCCGGATCCATGCCGCCGCGGGGGCCTGCAGGGGCGCGCCGTCGTCGCGGGGCGAGGAGCGCGGGCTCGGGTCGGAGCGAGGCCTGGTCATCAGATCATCAGCGCCGTGACGGAGCGCTTGTCGGCCTCGGCGGCCAGGGCGTCGCGCAGAGCGGCGACGGCGGGGATCTTGCATGCTCCGCGCCGGTTCACCAGGCCGATCGTGCGGTCCTGCAGGTCGGGCAGCGATCGCACCACCACGTCCTCGGAGGGGGAGGCCTCGAGCGCGATCTCCGGCAGCAGCGCGGCGCCGCCTCCATGGACGAGCAGACGCTGGACCACGGTCGCATCGTCCGTCGTATGGCGGATCTTCGGCGTGAAACCGGCCGCCCGCGTGTTGGCGAGGAGATTGGCGCGGCAGCGCTCGCAGCCGGCGACCCACTGCTCCTCGGCGAGGTCGGCGAGGGTGAGGGTCGGGTCCTCGGCTCGAGGGTGGTTCCGCGGGAGCACCGCGAGGATCCGGTCCTCGAGGAGGGGTGTCCATTCCAGGGCGCTCTCGCCGCCCGTGTCGGAGAGCGGGTAGCGGAACACGAGGGCGAGGTCGAGCTCCCCTTCCTGCAGGGCCGTGATCGCATCCGGCGGCTCGAGCTCGTCGAAGCTGACGTCGACGCCCGGCGCGGTCTCCTGCATCGTCGCGAGCGCCGGAGGCAGCAGCACCGCGGCCGCCGAGGGGAAGGTGCCGAAGCGGACCCGACCGCGTCGCAGCGCCGTGATGTCCGCGAGCTCCTCCGTCGCGGCGTCGAGCTGCGCCGCGATCGCCTCCGCGTGCTGGAACAGGCGCTGCCCGGCCTCGGTCGGGGTGACCCCGGTGGAGGAGCGCAGCAGCAGCGAGGTGCCGATCTCCTTCTCGAGGGCCGCCAGGTGCTGAGAGACGGCGGGCTGGGTCCAGCCGAGCTCCCGGGCGCCGGCGCCGATGGTGCCGTTGCGCACCACGGTGCGGAAGATGAGCAGTCGTCGGGGGTCCATGAGGACCATGGTACGAGCTGGTGCCAATCTCTGCTTATGGCTTGCGCGGGATGACAGCATCGTCGGGCGTGTTCGGCCGGAAGCGCATGCGCTCGGGGCTGCGCCGAGCCCGGCGGGGAGGCGCAGCCCGTGGTGCCGCGGGAGCGTATGCGCTCGGGTCTGCGCCCCCCGGGGCAGTGCCTGTCGGGGGCCGCGACGGTGCCTGCGGTGTCCTGGATTCCTGGACCAGGGGATCAAGAAAAGATGCTGTTCTCCAGATTGTACGGCGTTGACGATGGGGGGCGCTCGATGGTCGCGTCCATGTGGATAAAGCGTGCATGGGGAGGAGTGGTGGTGATTGGGGAGGAGAAGCGGGAAAGGAGAGAGAGTGCAGGCAGCGGGTGTATTCGAGGTGCGTGGGCTCGGGCGTGGATGAGGTTGGCCCGCGGATGCGATCCGCCAGAGAATGTTTTCCACAATCGCTCCCGGGGGTCTTGAGTCGGAGGGGGCGAGGGTGTAATCTAGATTTCGAACAGGATTTCGATACGCGGTGCTGGTCGGCGAGGAGATCATCCGCGCACAGGACGGAGGAGGTGGCAGGCATGGCTCAGGCGTACATCCCGGGGGCGGAAGGCTTCGGGTCTCCGGGCGGGGAGGGGCCGCGCCATCGGCTCGGCCTGGTCCGCTCCCGGACGGCGGGGGCCGAGGCTCCCGCTCCCGCTCCCGCTCCCGCTCCCACTCCGGGTCCGGACGAGGAGGCCTCCTCCTCATCGACGAGACCGGCACCGAAGCCCCCGGCTCCGGAGCGGCGCGATCCGGCGGTGCAGCGCGAGGTCGACCGGGTGCTGGCGAAGATCCCGGAGCGGCTGTCGGGCGGGGGACGGCGCGCTCGGAAGACGGTCACCCGCGACACTCTCGCGGAGGAGGCCTGCCTCACGGATGAACCGGAGCTCAGCGAGGTCGTACAGGACATCTGGGATGTCGTGGCGGAGGAGGGGCCGCTGCTGGGGAGGAAGCTGAGGGCGCTGTCGAAGCTCTGGGGCGGGGACGCCGAGTCGCCCTTCCCGGACCCGGACGGCGATATCGAGGCGCTCGCGGCAGCGACCGGGATGCGGGTGCCGGTGCGGCGTGCGGATCACGAGATCCGGGACGCGAGTCACGCGGTCTCCACCCTTCCCGCGTGCCTGGCGATGCTGGAGGAGGGCGTGTTCCCGGCGCCCTGGTTCACGCACCTGCTCCGCCGCTCCCGCCGACTGGAGGACACCTCGCGCCTGGCGCTGGACGAGGTCGTGCGGACCTGGAACATGCTGATGGGGGCAGAGGGGTTCTTCACGAAGGTGAACGCGCTGATCTGCTGGCTGCAGGAGCTCGAGCGCGAGGAGCAGGAGCAGGTCCCGGTGCGGCGCGATGTGCGGCTGCGTGCGGGAACCGACGGGCTCGCCTGCCTGGAGGTCACCGGTCCGGCCCCGGAGCTCCTGGCGACCTCGCATCGCCTCGACGTGACCGCCCGCGCGGTGCAGGCCGCGCAGCGCCTCGCGCTCGAGAAGGGGACGGACATCCCGTGGGACGTGGACGGGAGCGTGGCGGAGTCGGGGAAGCCGGCGGCGCTGGATGCGCTGCGGTATCTGCTGCTGACCCGGGCGGAGCTGGATCCGCAGGGCGTCGAGATCCCGGCGGAGCGGTTCCGGATCACCGTGACCGTGCCCGCCCTGACCCTTCTGGGCGCCGTGGAGGCGCCAGGGCTCGTCGATGGGCATGCGCCGATCCCGGCGGACCTCGCACGTCTGCTCGCGGCCGAGGAGCCGACCTGGTACCGAGTGCTGACCGACCCCTGCAGCGGAGCATTCCTCCCGATGCCGGCCGATGCGTACCGTCCCTCGCGAGCGATGCAGGAGCACCTGCGCCTGCGCAGCGGCCTGTGCGCAGTGCCGGGCTGTGAGCGATCCGCGCGGGTCGCGGTCGAGTGCGATCACATCCAGGAGTGGCTCGAGGGCGGGCCCACCGACATCGAGAACCTGCACTGGCTGTGCCGGTTCCACCACCAGGAGAAGACGGAGGGGCGGATCGACCCGGTGCGGCTGCACGGAGCCCGCATCGAGGCCGATGGGACGCACGTGCCCGGTCTGACCCGATGGAGGATCCGGACCGTCCGCGGCGACGAGGCGGTCGTGGATGCCTGGGACCAGACCGATCTCGTCGGCACCCTCGCCCTGGAACTGCTCGACGAACACTACCGGTATCACCCGAAGACCCTCTGCGACATCGACTGTCGGCATTTCGGTCAGCATCTCCCGCGGCCGCCGGGCGAGGACCCCGGAGGTGGGGCCGAAGACGGCGTCCAGGGAATGATCGGGACCGGTGACAGCCCCCGCGGGGCGGACTGGCCTGGCGGAGCTCTCGCATCGGCGCGGCAGGACGGATTCGGTGGCCTGGGACGCGAGGGCTCCAGAACCGGCACCATGGCGGCGTCCCCACCCCCGCCCCCATCCGTGCACGACCCGTTCGATTCCTATGGCGACCCTCCTTTCTGAGCTGCCCGCCCCCACCGGGCACATCGGTGAGGATCAGCCGGGGATCGGCAGACCCAGGTTCTCGCGCAGCGTCGACCCCGCGTACTCGGCGGGGTACACGCCGCGCTCCTGCAAGCGCGGCACGAGCTCGTCGACGATGTCGTCGATCCCGTGGGGCACCAGCCACGGCGTGATGTTCAGGCCGTCGATCGCGCCGACGGCCGCGAACTGCGCCAGATGATCGGCGACGCCGTCGTACCCGCCGATGAACGCGCCGCGCCGCGAGCCGGCCTTCTCCCGCGCGAACGCGAGGATCGACAGGCCTCTCTCCGCCGCCTCCGCGCGCCACGACTCCGTCAGCTCCTTCGCCTTCGCGAACTGGAACCCGGCCCCGCGCGTGACGCCGGACTCCACGACCTCCGGTTCCACATCGGGCAGCGGACCGTCCGGATCGAAGGCCGACAGGTCCCGCCCCCAGTACTGCTCCAGCAGCGCGATCGCCTGCTGTGGGCCCACCTGCAGGTCCCGGACCCAGCGGAACTTCTCCTCCGCCTCCCGGTCCGTCGGGGCGAGCACGAACACCGCCCCCGGGAAGATCTGCACGTCGTTCGCGCTGCGCCCGGCCGCGACCGCCCGCTCGGCCAGATCCCGGCGGAACTCGATCGCCCCCGGCAGGTCCCCGAAGGGGGAGAAGATGACATCCGCGGTGCGGGCCGCGAAGTCACGCCCCTGCGGCGACACGCCCGCCTGGAACAGCACCGGCTCGCCCTGCGGCGACCGCGGCAGCGTCCCCCTCGCCCGGATCGCGTAGTGCGCCCCGTCGTGGACGACCTCCTCGCCCCGCCACACCTGCTGGGCGACCTTCACGAACGCCTCCGCATGCGTGTACCGGTCCGCATGGTCCAGATAGCCGCCGCGACGGAAGTTCTCGCCCGTCCACGCGTTGTCCGTGGTGACGATGTTCCAGGCAGCCCGCCCGCCGGAGAGCAGGTCCAGGCTCTGCAGCCGCCGCGCCAGGTCCACCGGATCGTTGTAGGTCGTGTTCTGCGTCGCGACCAGGCCGATCCTCTGCGTGATCGTCGACAGCGCTGCGAGCAGGGTCTGCGCATCGGGCCTCCCCGCCACATCCAGCTCGAGCGGCACCTCCCGATGCTCCCGCAGCCGCAGCCCCTCGCCCAGGAAGAAGGCCGCGAACCTCCCGCGCTCGGCCGTGCGGATCAGCGTCTCGAAGGACTCCCACGCCACCTGGTCGCCGCTCTGGGGAAGGCGCCACACCGTCGAGGAGTTCACCCCCTGGAAGAAGACGCCCAGGCGCAGCTGCCCGGTGGGCCGATGCGCCGGATGGATCGGATGCTCCGCCGGGCCGGTCGTGAGGGTGGAGAGGTCGTGGGAATGCAGGGCGGTCGTGGTCATCGGATCTCCTCCACGTGGGGTTCGGGGGCGGGCGGAGCGGGCGCCGCAGCGGGCGCGGTGGCGGGGGCGGGCTGCCGGGGAGCGACATGGTCGGTGAACAGGCTGGTCTCGCCGCGGGCGATGCGCGCGCGGTCGGAGCGTCGCGCCGGATCGATCACCACGTCATGGCGCGGCAGGCCCAGCTGCTCGCGCAGGCTCGCGCCCTCCGTGGGCGCCGCCGTGATCAGGCCCTGGTCCCGCAGCGCCTGCGCGACTTCGGCGAGAACCGCCGCGAGGTCCGCATCGGGGATGAGCCCCACCAGGCGCACCAGGCGGATGCGACCGACCTCGGCGCCGGGGGTCGCCCCCGCGGTCTCCTCCGCAAGCGCGGTCGCGACGAGCTCGACGATCCTCTGCGGCGGCAGGCCCGCGACGGGGACGTCGAGGGCGCGACCGTCGGCCGCGGCGGCGACCTCCTCGCCGACGACCGCGCGATCCGCATCGGCCACCAGCACCGGGACCTGCCCCTGCGGCGAGCGAGGCGTGATCGCCGGGCCGCGCACCGAGAAGGTCCTGCCCTCGAAGTCCGCGTACTGCAGGCGGGCGGCGGCGACGTACACCCCGGAGCCGATGTCCCGCACGACCGCGTCATCGGTCCAGGAGTCCCAGATCAGCCGGCTCGCCTCGAGCACGTCGGCGGCCTCCTGCGCGGTCTGCTCGGCGTCCAGCTGCGGACGGCCCACGGCGGCGGGGACCGCCGGGTCGGTCGCAGCCGTGACCAGCCAGCCGGAGCGGCCGTGGGCGATGTGGTCCAGGCTCGCCAGCTGCGTGGCCAGGTGGAAGGGCTCCACGTGCACGGCATCGGTGCGGGCGAGCACGCTCGCGCGACGAGTCGCGGGGGCGAGGGCGGAGGCCGCGTGGATCGGGTGCAGTCCGCCATCGGAGAGGACGATCGCACCGATCCCGGCGGCGTCGATCCCGCGGCCCAGCTCCGCCAGCGACGGGGCGAGCGCCGGATCCGTGACGAGGTCGACCGCGAGGACGGGCAGGGCGGGCTCCGCATCCGCGGGATGCGGCGCAGGGATCGGAGAGGACAGGGTGGATGTGCTGGTCACGGGTGCTCCTTGGTGTGGGCGCGGGATTCGGTGAGGGCTTCGGCGGTCAGGCCCCAGC
Organism: Brachybacterium hainanense; assembly: GCF_042434575.1. Taxonomy (NCBI): domain Bacteria; kingdom Bacillati; phylum Actinomycetota; class Actinomycetes; order Micrococcales; family Dermabacteraceae; genus Brachybacterium; species Brachybacterium hainanense. Next base: position 65,798 of record NZ_JBHLSV010000011.1, on the reverse strand, counting down.
GGGCGAGGACCTGCCCGTAGGTGCCCTCGGCGATCAGGGCGTTCAGGGCGGCGGCATACGCCTCGACGAGGCCGCTGCCGCCCAGGAAGGTCGCGGCCACGAGCGTCTGATCGGGCCACCCGGCATCGATGCGACCCTGGATCTCCATGTCCTCGCGGCGCGCGGCGATGAAGGACAGCGTCGCGAAGGGGGCGATGTACGCGTCGATCCGGCCGGACCCCAGCGCGAGCAGCGTGTCCGCCTCCGTCGAGTAGTTCTTCAGCTCCGCGGGCGCCTTCCCCTCCTTCGTCAGCTGCGCGTTCCAGTCGGTGAGGATCCGCTCCTGGTTGGTCGCCGCGCCGACGGCGATGATGCGACCGCTGATCGACTCCGGGGACTCGAGGAAGAAGTCCGCACCCTTCTTCGCGAGGAAGGCCATGTAGGCGGCGCGATACGAGGCGAAGTCGAACTTCTGCAGCCGCTCCTCGTTGATGCCGATGTTCGCGTGGACCACGTCGAAGTCGCCCGAGCCCAGCTTGAGCGGCCAGTTCTCCCAGGTCGTCAGCAGGATCTCGAACTCGAGGCCCAGCTTGTCCGCGACCAGGCGGGCCACGTCGATCTCGGAGCCGATGTAGGTGGTGTTGTCGTCGGCCAGGAACGACAGGGGAGCGGAGCTGGTGCCGTTGATGCCGACGCGCAGCACGCCGGATGCGCTGACCTCCGCGGGCAGGAGGGCGGCGACGGAGGCATCGGCCGTGGAGCGGATCAGCTCCTGGGTGCCGCTCGTGTCGACGGCCGCGGGCGACTCGGTGCCGCCGCCGTCCGAGGCGGCCGAGCCGCCCACGGCGGGCGCGGCCGCCTTCGAGGTCGGGTCCGCGCAGGCGGCGAGGCCCAGCAGCGGCAGGGCGAGGAGCGACGCGGCGACGGAGCGTCGGCGGGGGAGGCGAGAGGTCATGGGGACTCCAGGGTCGGGGACGGCGACGGGACGGGGGTGGGTCATGCGGCGCTGACCCGGCGCAGGAAGGAGCGGGTGCGCTCGTGCTGGGGGGCGTCGATGACGCGGGAGGGCGGGCCCTGCTCGAGGATCTCTCCGCCGTCCATGAAGACGACCTCATCGGCGACGGAGCGGGCGAAGGCGATCTCATGCGTGACGATCACGAGGGTGCGGCCCTCGCGAGCGAGGTCGCGGATCACGGCGAGGACCTCCTCGACGAGCTCCGGGTCCAGGGCGGAGGTCGGCTCGTCGAACAGGAGCACCGCCGGCTCGAGGGCGAGGGCACGGGCGATCGCGACCCGCTGCTGCTGCCCGCCGGAGAGCTGGCGGGGGTACGCATCGGCCCGATCGGCGAGGCCTACGAGGGCGAGCAGCTCCCGGGCACGGGCCTCTGCCTGCCGGCGCGGCACCTTCAGGGCGCGGCGCGGGGCCTCGGCGATGTTCGCCAGCGCCGTCATGTGCGCGAAGAGGTGGAAGCTCTGGAACACCATGCCGATCCCGGTGCGCTGGCGCAGGACCTCCTTCTCCGGCAGCTCGTGGAGCACGTCGCCCTCGCGGCGGTAGCCGATGATCTCGCCGTCGACGCTGACCAGGCCCGCGTCGACGGTCTCCAGATGGTTGATGGTGCGCAGCAGCGTCGACTTCCCCGAGCCGGAGGGGCCGAGGATCGCGGTGACCGTTCCCGGACGGACGGTGAGGTCCACGCCGCGCAGCACCTCGAGGGTGCCGAAGGACTTCCGGATGCCGCGCAGCTCGACGAGGCCGCGGCCGGACCGAGCGGGAGCGGCGGTCCCGGTGGCGGCGGAGGCTGCGACCGTGGTCGGGGCGGACGGGAGCGCGGCGCTCATGCGCGGACCTCCTGGGCGGTGGGTCGCGGCGCGGAGAGCCGGGCGCGCAGGCGCTGCAGCGGGGTGGGCGGGAGGGTGCGGACGGCGCCGCGGGCGTAGTGCCGTTCGATGTAGTACTGGCCGATGCTCAGCGCCGAGGTGATCACGACGTACCAGAGGGTCGCCACCAGCAGCATCGGCAGCACCTCCTGCGTGCGGCCGTAGATGAGCTGGACGGTGAAGAACAGCTCCGCATGGGCGAGGACGTAGACGATGCTCGTGCCCTTGACCAGGCCGATGACCTCGTTGAACGCGGACGGGAGGATCGCCCGCATCGCCTGCGGGAGGACGATGCGCGCGGAGCGGTCGCGAGCGGGGATGCCCAGCGCGCTCGCGGCCTCGAGCTGTCCCTGGTCCACGGACAGGATGCCGCCGCGGATGAGCTCGGCCGCGTAGGCGGCCTGGTGCAGGCCGAGGCCCAGGATCGCGGCGAGCATCGGCGTCATGAGGTCGCTCGTGCGGGCGTCGACGAGCGTCACGCCCGTGAAGGGGATCCCCAGGACGACCCGCTCGTACAGGTAGCCCAGGTTGTACCAGAGCAGCAGCTGGACCAGCAGCGGCGTCGAGCGGAAGACCCAGGAGAACGTCCAGGCCACTCCGGACACGAGGGTCGAGCTGGACAGGCGCATGAGCGCGAGCATGAGGCCGAGGCCGAAGCCGACGACGCCGGCGGCGACGGTGAGCTTCAGGGTCTCGGCGAGGCCGCGGAGGATCGACTCGGCGAAGAACCAGCTGCCCACGACGCCCCATTCCCAGCGCGGGTTGGTGATGAAGGACCAGGCGACGGCGCTGAGGACGAGGGCGACCGCGATCGTGAGCACGATCCGGCCCGGGCGGCGCGCGGGCACCACGCGGAAGGCGGGGAGCCCCGGCGCCTGCTCGGATGGGGAGGGCGGGGGCGCGGAGGCGGCGGGCGCGGGGACGGCCGAGGTGCGCGTCGCCGGCGCCGGGGGGACGGCGGTCGTGGTGTGGCTCATGGCGGATGCTCCGTGACGAGGTGTGAACCGGAGGGGATCGGTGGCTTGCGGGGATCTGATCCATAGGTGACTCTAATGAGTGTTCAAGGGTCACGCTATGAGTGATCCATAGTGCGTCACATGCGCACGTCGGAGGGAGAAACCAGCGATGACCTCGCATCTCGTCATCATCGGCGGAGGCCCCCGCGCGATCGGCGTGCTCGACCGCATCGCGGCCCACGCCACCGTCTCCGCGCAGGCGCAGAGGCTGGAGCGGCACGGGCTGAGCATCGACATCGTCGACCCCCACATGCCCGGCGCCGGCCGCATCTGGCGATCCGACGAGAGCCCCCTGCTCCTGATGAACTCCCGCGCCCGCGACGTCACGATCTTCACCGACGACTCCGTGCAGGCAGACGGCCCCGCCCACCCCGGCCCATCGCTCGCCCAGTGGGCCGCCGCGATCCGCGACGGCGAGATCCCCGCGCCCACGGCGGGAACCGCCCGCCTCGCCGAGATCCGCGCCCTCACCCCCGACTCCTTCGCGAGCCGCCGCGTCCAGGCCCTGTACCTCGAATGGTTCTTCGGGCAGGTGCTCGCCCGGCTCCCGCAGACCGTGGAGGTGCGCGTGCACCGGACCGTCGCCACCGCCGTCCACCGCGACGAGTCCTCCGCCCGCCGCGAGGACGATGATCCCGGATGGCTCGTCGAGCTCGACGGTCGGGCTCCGCTGCGCGCCGACCTCCTGCTGCTCGCCGCCGGCCACACCGACGCCCGACCGAGCGCGGCCCGCTACGAGCTCGCCGCCTTCGCGCGCCGCCACGGCGGCACCTACCTGCCGCCCTCCCAGGCCCGCGATGCAGACCTCGAGAGCCTCGGCGCCGGCCAGGACGTGATCGTCCGCGGCATGGGACTGGGCTTCATCGACCTCATGGCCCTGCTCACCGAGGGACGCGGCGGCACCTTCCGCGCCGATCCCCGCCCCGACGACCCCGACCGCCTGCGCTACACGCCCTCGGGCCGCGAGCCGCAGCTGTGGCTCGGCTCCCGGCGCGGCGTTCCGTACCACTCCAAGGTCGCAGGCGAGGGCGTGCCCGCCGCCCCCGCGCAGCTGGTCCACGTCACCCCCGAGAACCTCCGCGCCCGCGAGGACGCGCAGGGCAGGCTCGGCTTCGTCGAGGACGTGCTGCCGCTGATCGCCCGCGAGATCGCGCGCGCCGTCCCCGGCGCGCCCTGGCCCGCGGACGGGGACCCGCAGCCGCTGGCCTGGCTCGATGACCCGCTGGCCTCCCTTCCCGCCGGCGCCGGACCCGAGGCGGTGCGCGCCGCCGTCGTCGAGCACATCGAGCAGGACCTCCGGGAACGCCAGGGAACCGGTGGCACCGATGTCGTCCCCGCCCGCGCCCTGTTCCAGGTGCTGCTGCGCCTGAGCGGCGTGCTCGTGGACCAGCTGCCCGCCCACCGCCTGCGTGAGGACTTCCACGGCGCCTACCCCCGCTGGTGGCACTCCCTGTTCAGCTTCATCGACTCGGGGCCGCCGCCGCACCGCCTCCACCAGCTCCTCGCCCTCGAGCGCGCGGGCGTGGTCGCCTTCCTCGGCCCGGACCTGCAGGTGCGGGCCGACGCCGAGCTCGGCGCCTTCGTCGCCCGGGGCCGCGGCGGCGTCGAGGTCTCCGCCTCCGCGCTCGTGGACGCCTTCCTGCCCGAGGCCTCCCTCGCCGACTCCACCGACCCGCTCCTGCGATCCCTCGTCGGCGCAGGCGGCACCGAACCGCTCGGCCGGGAGTCCGACGCCGCCCCCGGGAAGCTCGAGGTCGACGCGCAGCACCGCGTCCTCGCCCCCGACGGCACCCCGCAGCCGGGTCTGTGGGCGATCGGGGCCTGGACCTCGGAGCTCCCCATCGGCGCCTTCGCCCGGCCCGGCACGAACGCGCCCTGCTTCCGTCTGGGGGATGCGCTGGCCGCCCGTCTGCTCGACGCGGCAGCGGAGCACGCCCGCCTCCGCCAGAGGCGACGGGCAGCCCCCGCCCCTCGCCCCGCCGCTCCGAGGAAGGGCGGAGCGGATGCGGAGACGGGTGCGGCGGCGGAGGATCCCCGGCAGGTGCGGCGCCGGCTGCTCGCCGCGCCGCGCGTGGGCATCCTCGGGCCGGGACGGATCGGCACGGCGCTGGGCCGCGCGGCGCTCCGGGCCGGACTCGAGGTCCACGTCGCCGCGCGCCACGGCGGCGCGCCGCTCATGACCCGGCTTCCCGGCGCGCGCCACGTCCCCGTCCGGCACCTGGGGCGCGGCGTGGACATCGTCCTGCTCACCGTGCCGCTGCACGTCGCCCTGCAGATCGCGCCGGAGGCGCTGCGCGGCACGATCGTCGTGGACGCCACCAACCCCTGGGGCGAGGAGGACCGGCGCGCCGTCGAGGCGGCCCGCGCCCGGCTGGGCGCAGCGGCCTCGACGAGCGAGCTGCTGGCCGCGCACCTCGTCGGCGCACGGGTCGTGAAGTCGCTGAACCACATCGGCTACCACGACGTGGAGGACGCGGGACGGCCCGCCGGGGATCCCGAGCGGCGGGCGCTCGCCGTCGCCGCCGATGATCCGCACGCCGCCGACGCCGTGGGAGTGCTGCTGAACCGCCTCGGCTTCGACGCCGTCCCCATCGGCCCTCTCGCCGAGGGGCGCCGCCTCGAGCCCGGGGCCGGTCTCTTCGCCGGCTGGAGCACCCGCAGCGAGCTGATCCGCGCCGTCTGAGCGCTCCTGTGCGGGGCTCCGCCCGCCCGATCAGCCGGTGATCGTCGAGATGATGCCGGTCGTGGGCGTGCTCGGCTGCGCCTGGGCGGTGATGCCGAGGGAGGCGCCCGTGTTGGCGGCGACCAGAGCCACCGTCGCCATGCCCATGCTCGAGGCGATCATGATCCGTCGCAGGGCCGTCATCGTCGGCGACTCCGCGGCACGAGCCTGCGCGGGCTGGCCGGCGTCGTTCGTCTCCATCTGCGCTCCTTTCGTGCGCCCGGTCGGGATTCCTCCCGCCCGGATGTGACCCCAGCCTCGTGCCCGATGCTGTGATGCGCCTGTGCGGCGCACGTGATTCGGCTCGGATCCGCGACCTCCCGCCGCACCGCGCGCTCCCGGCGCACAATGGGGCGGTCCCGTCGCCGAGATCGGAGTTCCATGACCACTCCCGCGCCGACCGATGCCCGCACCGCCGCCGTCCGCGAGCGCATCGCCGCCGTCCTCGACTCCCCGCTCCGACGTCCCGCGCTCCGGGACGAGCTCGCCGCGCGCCTCCTCGATCTCGCTGATGCCCACGCGATGACCTGGGCCGATGCCCCTCTCGACCCGGTCGCCGAGCGGGCGCTCGTCGGCGACCTGCTGTACGCGCACGGTCTCGCGGCCGACCGGGTCTCCCCGGTGCTCGCCCCGCACGTCGGCGCCTGGTCGCCGCCGCCGCTGTCGGAGGAGCCGCCCGCGCTCCTGCGACCGGAGGACCTCGCCCGCCCCGAGGACGTGCAGGACGTCTATGACGCGGTCGTCGTCGGCTCCGGTGCCGGCGGCGGCATGGCCGCCCAGGCCCTCGCCGAGGCTGGGCTGCGCATCCTCGTGCTCGAGCGCGGCGGCTATCCGCGGTCGCGGGAGCTCCTGCGGGACCACCTGCGCACCCCGCGCGCCTCGACCGGCCTGTTCCCCCTGACGGGTCCCGGACCCGATGCCGAGACCCGCGGCGTCGCGATCGGGCAGGGCCCCTTCCGCGACGTGCCCGCACGCGACTGGCTGTGGAACGGCAACGCGATGACCCTGGGCGGCGGGACCCGCGCGTACGGGGCGCAGGCCTGGCGCTTCGCTCCCCGCGACTTCGCCATGGCCAGCACCTACGGGGTGCCGGAGGGCAGCTCTCTCGCCGACTGGCCCCTTCGCTACGAGGACCTCGAGCCGTTCTACACGCGCGTCGAGCAGCAGCTGGGGGTGAGCGGCGGGCCCTTCACCGACCCGTGGGCCGGGCCGCGCAGCGCCCCCGTGCCGATGCCGGCCCTGCCCGTCTCCCCGATCTCCGAGCGCCTCTCCGCCGCCGCGGCCCGCCTCGGCTTCGGCGTCCAGCCGGTGCCGCTGCTGGTGAACTCCCGTCCCTATGGCGGGCGCGGCGCCTGCATCCGCTGCTCCCAGTGCATCGGTTTCGAATGCCCTGTCGCCGCCCGCGCCGGCAGCCACTCGACCACGCTGCCGCGCGCCCTCGCCAGCGGGAACGCGACGATCCTGGCCTCCGCGCAGGCGAGCCGGGTCCTCGTCGACGGCGCCGGACGGGCCCGCGGCGTCGCGGTGGTCGGGGAGACGGCCGAGGGCCGTCTGTGGCGGCGCGAGATCATCGCCGGCGTCGTCGTCCTCGCCGCCGGAGCGATCGAGTCGGCGCGCCTGCTGCTGGACAGCGCGACCGATGCGTTCCCCGGAGGCCTCGGCAACGCCGCCGACCAGGTGGGTCGCCATCTGCAGGGCCACTCGTACGGCGGGGCGTCCGCGCTCTTCGCCGAGGAGGTCGTCGATCTGCGCGGCCCCGGCCCCCGCACCTCCACCGCCGACTTCCGTCATGGCAACGACGGGATCATCGGCGGTGGCATCCTCGCCGACGAATTCGTGCCCACCCCCGCCTCGACCCAGCGGGCCCTGCGCGAGACCGGGCTGATCGCGGCCGAGGAGCCCGTCGGCTCGCCCGTGATCGAACGGGCCATGCTCCGCTTCGCCCGTGTCATGGGCCCCATCCAGGAGGTCACGACCGCGGATTCCCGGGTGCGCCTGGATCCAGGGCGGCGCGACCGCTTCGGCCGCACGCAGGTGCGGCTCTCCGGCAGTCTCCACGCGGAGGACCTGCGCGGACGCGACATGCTCATCGCCCGCGCGGCCGCCTGGCTCGAGGAGGCCGGGGCACAGCGGGTCGTGCCGATGCGCCCCATGTCCCTTCCCGTGCCCGTGAGCGCCGGCCAGCACCAGGCCGGGACCCTGCGCATGGGCGAGGATCCCGCGACCTCCGCGACCCGTCCCGACGGGCAGGTGTGGGGGCACGAGGGCCTGTTCGTCGCCGACGGCTCCACCCATGTCACCAACGGCGGGGTGAACCCGGTCCTCACGATCCTCGCGAACGCGCTGCGCATCAGCGAGGGCATCGCCGCGCGCTGAGAGCGGCGGCCCTGGGGAGGAGACCCTGCCGCGGCGGGAGCGTCCGCGGTCACATCGGCGCCCGCGCGTGCGTCAGGGAAGGAGAGTCCGGCGGATCGGCCGGGCCGGAGGGAAGGATGAGGAGATGGGCATGAGGGAACCAGCGGAACCGTCGCGGCATGCGGATCTGCTCGCGGAGCGGTTCGAGCAGGAGCGACCCCGGCTGACGGGGCTCGCGACGAGGATCCTCGGCGATGCGGTGGAAGCCCAGGACATCGTCCAGCAGGCCTGGCTGCGGCTGGACGGGACGGCCGAGCCGATCGACTCGCTGCCCGCCTGGCTGACGACGGTCACCACCCGGCTGTGCCTGGACCGCCTGCGCCGCCTCACCCCGGTCCCCGCCGAGGAGGTCGAGCCGGACGAGCAGGTCCCGGACCCGGCCGAGGACGTGGCCCTCGCCGATGCGGTGGGTGTCGCGCTGCAGGTCGTGCTGGACCGGCTGAGCCCGCAGGAGCGGGTCGCCTTCATCATGCACGACTCCTTCGGCTTCGAGTTCAGGGCGATCGCCGCGGTCCTGGAGACCACGCCGGTCGCGGCCCGCAAGCTCGCCTCCCGGGCGCGCGCCAAGGTGGCGCAGCCGCGCGCGGAGGATCCGCTCGCGGACTGGGAGGTCGTCGACGCGTTCATGGATGCCGCCCGGGGAGGCGACTTCCGCCGGCTCATGGAGCTGCTCGCCCCCGATGCGCGGATCGGTGCCGATGAGCAGGCGATCCTGACCGGGACGCCGTCCCGCATCGAGGGAGCGGAGGCGATCGCGACCTTCTTCGACGGCTCGGCGCATGCGGCGCTGCCGGTCAGCGTCGACGGGCGGGCGGGAGCGGCCTGGTTCCACCGCGGCGAGGCGAAGGTGCTGTTCGACATCACCGTCGTGGACGGCCGGATCCAGAGCATCGACTTCCGTGCGGATCCCGCCGTGCTCGCCCGCGTGGTGCGTCGTGACGGCCCGGAGGCACGATGACCAGGTTCGATGCGTGCCGGGCGGCGGGACCGTCCGCATCTGTCACATCCCGGACCGCCCGCGCGTCATGAGAAGTGACGGCGATATCGAGGGTCCGGAGGGTCCGCGGCATCGTCACCGGACGATCGGGCGCACGAGCGCCCGGCGACCACCAGCCCGTGAAGAAGACCATCCCATGAAGGAGCACGACCATGAAGACCATGACCTGCCAGCAGCTCGGCGGCCCCTGCGATCTCGCCCATCAGGGCGCGACCGCGGATGACGTCATCCACGCCCAGGACGCCCATCTCAAGGCCGCGGTGAAGGACGGCGACACGACCCACCAGCAGGCTCGCCAGGAGATGAAGTTCCGCTGGCTCCACCCCAAGCAGTCTCTGACCTGGTACAACGACGTGAAGGCGGCCTTCGCCGCGCTGCCGGAGGACTGACGGGGCGGGGGTGTGGGAGCATCGACGGGTCGCTGCGGCGGCGGGGCTCGCGACGCAAGGCCCGGGACCGTCCACCGCAGCCCCCGCCTCGCCGGTGCACGGCAGGCTCCGTGCACCCGGACGGGAGGAGAGACCCATGGCCGATCCTGCGCCCGCACCGTCACCGCGGCGCGCACCCCGGCCGCTGCACCTGCGGCCCGGTGCGATGCTGCTGGTCCTGCTCGGCGGGAGCCTCGGCGTCGCGGCGCGTGAGGGCCTGATCCTCGCCGTCCCCGCATCCGGGATGATCCCGTGGACGATCCTCGGGATCAATCTCGCCGGCGCCTTCCTGCTGGGAGCGCTGCTGGAGGGCCTGGTCCGCGCCGGCCCCGAGACGCCGTCGCGGCGCTCCCTGCGACTCCTGCTGGGCACCGGGCTGTTGGGCGGCTTCACCACCTACTCGACCCTCGCCGTCGGCGTCGCCTCCCTGCTGGGCGCCGGGACCGGTGCGACCGGGGCGGTCGGTGGAGGGACGGGCGTCGCGGCCGGGATCGGCTACGGCCTCGCGACCGTCGTCCTCGGCGCGGTCGCGACCGGGGCAGGGGTCCTCGCCTCCTCCTCCGGACACCGGCGCCTCCTCGGCGAGGAGCAGACCGGTCCGGGGAGGACGGGCCGATGACCCCGCTGCTGTTCTGCGCGATCGCTCTCGCCGGCGGCCTGGGCTGCGTCGCCCGCCTCGTCCTCGACGGCGTGCTCCGCTCCCGGCTCGTGGGCGTGCTGCCCTGGGCGACGATCCTCATCAACGTGAGCGGCTCCTTCCTGCTGGGGCTGGTCGCCGCACTCGCCGGCGGTGCTGTGCTTCCCCCGGGGGTGCAGCTCGCCGTCGGCACCGGCTTCCTGGGCGGGTACACGACCTTCTCCACCGCGAGTCTCGAGACGGTCCGGCTCCTGCAGGAGAGGCGGTGGACCGCCGCGCTGCTCAACGGCCTGGGCGTCCTCGCCCTCGCGACTGCGGCGGCGGTCCTCGGCCTCGGAACGGGCATGCTCCTCAGCGGGTGAGGGGCCGATGGGTGCCTGGGGTCCTCCCCGGCTCAGCCGCGGGCATCGCCCTCCGCCGTCATCGCTGCCTTCTGCGCGGCGAGCCACAGAGCCCATTCCTCCGCCTCGGTCATCTGCGGTGCGGTGTAGTCCACCCCCTCCAGGGCGAGCGCCGCGCGGGCGTACCAGGCGGGAGAGACGACGATCGCGGACTCCGCCGTCCCCCGGCACAGCACACGGATCGGTTCGATCTGCGATCTGGCCAGCAGCGAGCGGAGGTTCGCGCGGAAGTCTGCGGTGGTGACGTTCTGCATTCCTCGAGGCTACGGCGCTCTCGTGATCGGCCCGGGGCCGATGTGGACGGCTTCGGACTGGGGAGGAGGAGCGCACACGCCCGCGGCCCGAGCCGTGGTTCCGACGTCCCGGATCCGCGGTGCCCCGGCGTCGGAGCGGAGGCGCAGCGGGGGAGAGGCGGGCAGGACGCACAGGCTGAAGCGGGTGCAGGAGGACGAGCCGAGAGACGAGAGAGGTGCGCGGACAGGGGCGAGCCGCGGGGGAAGGCGCGGAGGCTGAGGGGGACACGAGGAACGGGGGGCGAGCGAGAGGGAAAGGGAAAGGGGATGTCCGTTCGGAGAACACGTACATCATGTACATGATGTACATGTTCTCCGGCAGCACCTCCCCTCTCCGGGGCTGATCGAGCTCGGGATGACGGCGGACGCGAGCTCGCCCGCGAGCGGTCCCGTGCTCACCGTGCGCCTGTCGCCTGTCGCCTGTCGCCTGTCGCCTGTCGCCTGTCGTGCGGATGCGCCCCGTCGCTCAGCTGAGCGGGCCGCCGCCAGGGGTTCCGCCGCCGGCCGCTCCGCCACCCGTCCCCGAGCTCGTCACCTCGCCCGCGGTCGCCGTCGCGACCGTCGAACCATCGACGCCGACCAGCGAGCACGTCTGCCCGTCGATGATGCCGTCCCTGGTCCTGACCACGTTGGCGCTCACGTCCGCGAGGGTGATGGTCGCGATCACCGTCCCGGAGGAGCCCTGCACCGCGACGGCGTCCCCGGCCGCAGCGCCGTCCAGAGCGCACTGGAGCGCGGCATCGGTCAAGCCCGCGCCGCGCGACGACCATACCGCCGGCATCGGCCGCGATCAGCGTGCCATCGGGGACCGTGTCGTCGCCGGTGACGTCGACGGAGCCGTTGCCGCTGCCGGCAGGTCCGGTCACCACGACCGAGCCCCCGGACCGGGTCGGCGAGCCGTGGCGGTCCAGCCCGTCGCCGCGCGCGTCCACGACGAACGTGCCGCCGCCATGCCCGCGCCGAGGTGCCCGCATGACCTGGCGCTGCTCTGCTCCGCCGCGGCCGTCCGGGCACCGCCGTAGACTCCCAGGAGGTGCGCAGGGGGACCCTCCCTCGGGACGCGCCGTCGAAGGAGAGCTCCGATGCAGACCAGCCGTGTCCTCGCCCGCCTTCTCACGGGTCTGTATGCCCTGATCGTCACTCCGCTCGCCACCGGGCTGCTGTCCTGGGGCGGCAGCGCCTGGCTGATGCTCGTCCAGCAGTACGGCTATGTCGGCGTGCCCCTGGGGGATGTCCCGCCCGGCATGATGGTGCAGGCCCTGGGCGCCCCAGTGGTCGGGATCGCCCTGCTCGCCTCGGTGGTCGCCACCGGGATCGCCAGCAGCGCGGGCCTGCTCGTCGTCGGCGTGATATCGCTGTTCAGCGTGGTCATGGCGCTGTTCCCGGCGCTGCTGTTCCATGCCTACGACCTGAGCCGCGAGCTGCTTCCCCTGCAGGTCGTCGACGGGCTGGTCCACGGGCTGCCCGCGGTGCTGCATCCGGCGATCGGCGGGTTCGGCCTCGCCTTGCTGCTGGCGCGCCGAGGACCGCGCGCACCGATCGCCTTCTCGGTGATCGGGCTCGTGCTGGTACCGGCCGTGCTGCTGATCGGCGGCGGCCTGCTGTTCGCGGGCCTCGCCCGCGGCCAGTACGAGGCGATGATCTATTTCCAGCTGGACCCGGAACCGGTGTCGATGCTGCTGGTGCTGGTGGGTCTTGCGCTGGTCGTCGCGGCCCTCGCCGGGACCCGCTGGTCGCCGTACTCGCTGGTCGCTCCCGCGCTCGTGCTGCTCGCGTTCGCGCTGGTCATGGTGCTGCCGATCGGCTGGACGATGTTCGCCGACCTCTGGCGCCTCCGGGAGACGGCGACCCTGTTCTCCTTCACCTCCATGGGCGGCACGGCGGCGCTCGGAGTGCTCATGCTCGTGTTCACCGGTGTCCTCGCGATCGTCCGCGGCCGTGCGCGGCGGCGTCTGCAGGCGCCCCCGAGCACGGCAGCGGATCAGCCGGCTGCGGGGTCCTGACCGCTTCCGCCGACGATCAGCTCGCGCACGGCTGCGACGAGCTCCGGCAGCGGGGCGGCGGCATCGAGGTGGTGGACGCTGTCGTCCCCCTGCGTCATCGCGGTGATCCGCTCCGCGTAGACCAGGACCTCCTCGAGGTCGAGGTCCGCATCGACCGCGGCCTGGGCGGCGGTGACGGGTGCGGCGCGCCGCAGCTCGAGGCGCCGCAGGAGCTCCTCGGCCCGCAGATGCAGCACCACGTGCACGAACCGCGCCCGATGATGCGCGGCGAGGTCCGCGAGCGCGGCCGGGAACTCGGGCCGGGCCAGCAGCTGCCCGATCACGACGGCGCGGCCGGCCGCGAGCTCCTGCCCGGTCTCCGCGAGCGCGACCTCGCGCGCGACGAGCCCCGCCGCCTCCGGGTCATCCGGCCACAGCGGCAGATCGTGCTTGATCGCGTCGATGTCCACGGGAGTGACGAGAGGATCATGCGCGGCGAGCTCCCGGGCGAGCGCGGACTTCCCAGCCCCGGGCGGGCCGTTGACGAGGAGGAGGACGGGATGCGAGGAGGTCATGTGCACATCATGACCTCTTCGGGACGGCTGTGGCATGCAGGATGCGGCGCGTCGGCGTCAGGGAGCTCGTCATCACCGGCGGCTCTGCCGCTCAGGTCTACGACCGGCTCTTCCGGCAGGAGCCCGCGGTCACCGAGGCGTTCGTGCAGGAGGAGGCGGCCAGAGTTGCCTCCGTCATGCTGCTGTAGGGCGGGCATGTCAGCAGAACTCTGGGCCGAGGCCGGGAACGGGCCACGAGCGGCGTCCTGGACGTGACCGGGCGAGCGCCATGACCATCGACGACGAGACATGCCCAAGCGCGAGTGCCAGCGGGGATCCCCGGAGGTGAGGTGTGTCCGAGAGAGGCGTACATGACGTACAGGTGAGGTAGAGACACGTAGGCCTCCGATGAATCGAGGACGCGCGGGATCGCGTCGGAAGACGACAGCGCCCCGGGTCAGCACCTTCCGGGTGGTCTTCCTGATCACCGTGCCTGTCGATTCTTGGTCATCGTGCCGGGTGATTCCTGGTCATCTCGCCGGAAATACTGGGGTGTCTCGGTGTCCGTGCTCTGCCCCGGAGGCGACGAGCGCATCGCAGCAGAGGGACGGCTCTCACTGTCATGCTTTCGTCGTGAAGGTGCCGGGCGCTGCTGTCCGAGCGAGCGTTCCGGATCGTCCGGCCGCGGAACAACCCGGACAGGTCGAGAAGCCCCGATCCGGCGCCTCCGTGCGATGACTTGATACCGTCGTCGTCAACCACGGACGAGGAGCTCAGACATGGCGGTCCAGGCGATCGATCTTCAGGTGGACGATGTTCCGGCGGCGACGCGGATGCTGTCCGCGGCGTACGGCTGGCGCATCGTCGCGGATGATCCGAACTTCGGCGAGCTGGATGCGGGTGGCCTGCGGGTCATGCTCTCGCGGGAGGCGATGGTGCCGTGGGGAGCGCTGGACGGGCTGATCCTCCATGAGTACGTCGAGGATGTCGAGGCATCCGCGCGCCGCGCCGTCGACGCCGGCGCGGAGCTGCTCTCCGGCCCGCTCACGACGGATTGGGGCACCGAGGCCGCCTACCTGCGCGGACCCGGCGGACTCATCGTCGACCTCTGTCGCGACGTCTGATCGAGGGCCCGGGCGACCGTCGGGGAGGTCTGAGGGCTGACGCCGGGTCAGGACGCGTCGGGTTCCGGGACCGGTCCACCCCGTCGCCGCCCATCACGTACCCTCTGCCCGAGGACCATCTGCCGCGTGGCCGGGGCCGCGCGCACGGAGCCCCGGGCGATCGGGCCGGAACGGGCGCGGCACCTGAGCGAGGAGCACGGCCGATGCCCCACCCCCTGCAGAACCATCCCGGGAGTGCGTCCCGGCGCGAGTTCCCGGTGCGCGCGACCATGCGAAACCTCCAGCTCGACCGTCGCTACGGCGGACGGATGTACACGGCCGTGGTCACCTGGGCGCTGCTGGGCGTGCTGATCCTCGTCTTCCTGGGCCGCATGGAGGTGGGGCCGCTGGTCCGGCTGCGCGAGGCCGGCTGGGACCTCGGCACCGTCCTCTCGAGCACTGCGCCGGGCATGCTGCTGTTCTGGGTGATCGCGCTGGCCGCGGGCCTGGGATGCCTTGTCCTCGCGGTGCAGCTGGTGCGGGGCGCGCGCCTGCGACCCCTGCGCGAGCAGCACCGCTACTATCGCATCCGCGGACTGGCCGCCCCCGATGATCGGCTGCGCCGCGCCCTGCGCATCGGCGGGCACTGGATGCATCAGCGCAGCGCCTGGCCCCTCACGATCGAGGTCTTTCCCACCAGCGCGGGCATGACCCCGCGACAGGTGAGGTCCTTCCGGACGCTGCCCCTGGAGACGCCCGAGTCGGAGCGCGATGGGCTCGCCGAGGACTGGGGCATCCTCGATGCGCAGCAGGCCCGCGCCATGATCGACCAGTACCTCCAGGCGGGTGTGCACTCCTACGCCCTGGCGGCGACGCTGGCCGGCGGCGACCTCGAGGAGCTCGAGGCGACTGCGGCGCTCGCCGATGTCCCCCTCAGCCGTCTGCTCGAGCTCGGCGAGACCCGCGACGGGCATCCGCCGCAGCTGCTGTGGGGATGGGATCTGGTGCGCACCGCGATCATCGTCCGGTTCAGCGTCATCGGCGGATACCTGGGCCGTGAGGAGGGCATCGATCGTCTCGAGGAGATCACCGACCTCGCGGCCGCCCTGTTCCCCACGGAGCAGGAGCTGGTCGAGAACTGCGAGATCGGGTTCGCGCTGTGGGCCGGGACCGGTGGTCGAGCTGAGCTTCGTCAGCGCCGGGCCGCTGACGCCGAGTACCTCGCGGGGGAGTGGCCCTGCGCCCTCGGCCCCTGGCCTCGTCCCTCGGGACGTCCGCTGCCGCAGGCGATGGCCGACGGCTTCGCCTCGTTGCTGCGCGAGGACGAGGGCGAGCCGCGCTGAGGCGGTCTGCCTCCTCGACCTCCTCCATCTGCCGCCTCCGGTCCCGGCGGTGGTCTCAGCCGGCGAGGGCCTCGTCCTGCGTGCCGTCCGCCCCGCCCTCGCCGCGCCTCAGGCCCCGCCACCTCTTCAGCGAGTAGATCGTCAGCGCGATCACGAGCGCCCAGCAGCAGATCACGGCGATGCCCGTGGGCCATCCCGGATCGCCCAGGTATGCGCCGACGGCGACGAGCGACAGCTGACCGGGAAGGCAGGAGATCGCGGTCGCGACGAGGTATTCGCGCTGATGGACGCCCAGGGCGCCGCTGCCGTAGTTGACGGGCCAGTACGGGATGCCGGGCATGAGCCGCAGCGTGCACACGGCGAGGAATCCGCCCCCGGCCAGCTTGTCCTCGATCGTCTCGGCATGGGAGCCCAGGAGCTTCATGACCGTCTCACGGCCCACCGCGAGCGCGAGCCAGTACGCGAGCATGCAGCCGATCAGCACGCCGATCATCGACAGGGCGGTCCCGATGCCGAGGCCGAACAGCATCCCCCCGGCCAGGGCCATGACCGTCACCGGGATGGGGGTGACCGCGACCACCGCGTACGTGAGGATGAACCCGATGTAGGCCCACGGGCCGAGGGCCTCGAAATCGTCCCGCAGCGTCTCCATCGGCGGCAGGCGCACGTTCAGCATGAGCCATACCATCCCCAGCATCACCGCGACCAGCGCGACGTTGCGCAGGATCGTCCCCCAGGGCGGGAGCCGGCGATCCCGGGGCGCGGCACCGGCAGGGACCGCCGGATCCGAGGGCCGGGGCGCGGACGAAGAGGGCATGGGTCGATCGTACGGCCCCGGCGGCTCAGGGGCGTGCCGTGGACTCGCGGGGGACCAGGGCGAACGGTGCGAACCG
Organism: Brachybacterium hainanense; assembly: GCF_042434575.1. Taxonomy (NCBI): domain Bacteria; kingdom Bacillati; phylum Actinomycetota; class Actinomycetes; order Micrococcales; family Dermabacteraceae; genus Brachybacterium; species Brachybacterium hainanense. Next base: position 49,154 of record NZ_JBHLSV010000011.1, on the reverse strand, counting down.
CTGCGCTGTGCGGGCGGGGGAGTCCATGGCCGAGCCCTGCTGCTCCTCGAGGAGGGCGACGGCGTGGTCCGCGATGCATGCACGGTCCGCGGCTATCGTGCTGAGCGTGGGCAGCGAGGAGGTGGCGTAGGGGATGTCGTCGAAGCCGATGACGGCGACGTCCGCGGGGACCGCCAGGCCGGAACGATGCAGCGCCCGCAGCGCCCCCATCGCGACCCAGTCGGTCACCGCGAAGACGCCGTCGGGCGGGGGCGCCCCGGCGGCCCGAAGCTCGGCGAGCATCTCGGTGACGACTCGCTCGCCCTCCTCTCCCGTGTTCGCGGCGATGGGGCGCAGCAGCTCCGGCAGCACCGGAAGGCCGGCCTCGCGCAGACCGGCGGCGACACCGGCCGTCCGATCGCGGCGGGTCGTGCCGATCCCGGCACCGATCATCGCCACCCGCCGACAGCCGACCCCGGCCAGGTGCACGGCGGCGGCGCGTCCGGCGGCCCAGTTGTCGATGCCGACGTGGGCGATCGCCCCGTGGGGTTCCAGATCGCCCAGCAGGACGAGGGGCACCGCATCGGTCCGGTGCACCTCCACGGCCCGCAGATGCTGGGTCGAGACGATCATGCCGTCGAGCCGCTGCGACGGCTCCTCCTCGAGCACGGCCCGCTCGCCCTCGGCCGTTCCATCGGTCTGGTGCAGCAGCACCGTCCAGCCGCGCGTCGCGGCTGCCGTGACGATGTGTCCTGCCAACGATGCGAAATAGGGCAGCTCCAGACGAGGAACGGCCAGCAGGATCGTGCCGGAGCGGCCGCGCGCGAGGTTGCGCGCGGAGAGGTTCGGCCGGTAGCCGGTCTCGGCGATCGCGGCGAGGACCTTCTCGCGCGTCCTGTCGGAGACAGGCGCATACCCTCCGACGACGTTGGAGACGGTCTTCATCGACACGCCTGCGCGTTCGGCGACGTCGGTCAGGCGTGGACGAGGAGATCGTCTGTCCTTGACCACGCTGTCATTCTAGGGATCCTGCTCTGGGCGCTCAGCCGCCGAGCGCCGCTGCGGCGGCCTCGGCGACCGCACCTGCCGCCTCCGTCGGAGTCATCGCGCCGAAGGCGACCTCCTGGTGGATGCGGCTGAAGTCCGTGCCCTGCAGGGTGCCGTAGCCTGCCGGCCAGGGCGCCGGCGGCGGCCCGGTGCGTCCGGTGACGGATTCGACGTAGGCGAGGGCCTTCCCTGCGGCCGAATCCGGATCCGCGGCCAGAGCGTCTCGGGAGGATCGGGCAGGAGGTACGCCGAGCGAGAGGCCGAGGGACCGGACGGCCGCTTCATCGGACAGCAGGAAGGAGATGAGCTCGGCGGAATCGTCTGCCCGCTGCGACGTCGCGAGCACGCTCCAGAAGTCGAGAGCGGTGACGAACTGTCCTCCCAGATCACCGGCCGTGGTCCCCGGCACATCCGTGATCTCGAGGGGATGGTCGGGCAGGAGCGGCTGGTAGAACGTGACCTGCTGGACCCATCCGAAGGTGAGGGCGGCGTGCAGCACGGACAGCTGGTTGGTCTCGAAGTCCCCGGATTCCATGGACACGTCGGGCGGCGGTGCGGCGCCGTCCTCGCGCAGCCCCTGCCACAGGGCGAACCATTCCTCCAGGACGTCCGCGCCGACGGCGAGGGACTGCCCCTCGAACAGCTCCGTGCCCCGCTGGCGGGCGAAGACCTCGAAGAGCTGCAGGTCGCCGCCGGCGTCGGTCGTGCCGTACATGCCGGGGCCGGCCTCCGTGGCGAAGCCTCGGACGAGATCTCCGAAGTCGTCCCAGGACCAGGTGGCGGGGAAGCGGATCCCGCGCTCGGCGGCGAGCGCCGGGTTCCGGAAACATGCCTGCGTGATCGAGGACTGTCCGATGCCGACGCGTCCGTGGTCGGTGGAGCCGGCCGCGGCGGTGTCCCCGTCGAGGCCTGACAGATCGATCGGTCCGGAGGCGCCGACGAGGCCCGAGAGATCCATCAGCGCTCCGCGCCGAGAGTACTCCGACAGCCAGGTCATCGACATACGGACGACATCAGGCCCTTGACGACCGGCGATCTGGGTCGCGAGCTTGTCCCAGTAGTCGGCGAACGGTGCCTTCTCCTCGGCGATGCCGAGGTCGGGGCGCGCGGCGCGGAACGCGGCGAGCGCCCCTTCCACACCGTCGTGTACGGGCTGCCCGCCGTACCAGGAGACGCGCAGATCGGCCGTGGGATCCGCGGTCGATCCCGACCTGTTGGGTCCGCAGGCGGCGAGAGGCAGCGCGGCGGCACCGGCGATCAGCGCACGACGAGGCATGGAGCGGACGGAAACGGGGCGATGCGTGCTGGGCACGGGGCCTCCCTGGTGCGGCGGAGAGCGGACGGATCAGGCCCAGCGCCAGTTGTGGGCGCTGGTGCGGGGCGTGTAGGCCCCGACGGGGAGGTCATCGGCGACGCGCATCATCCAGCGGACGAGCTGCCGGTGCAGCATGTCGCGGAGCTCCTGGTGCTCGGCGGAGCCCGACAGGTCCTGCAGCTCCATCGGATCGGCGTCGAGGTCGTGCAGGGTGTCGTTCCCGCGATCGTCGACGACGAGCTTGTGCCTGCCCGAGACGAGCATGCGCATCTCCCCGCCGAGGGTCACGGAGTTCAGCTCGTCGAAGGTGGGGCCCGCGTAGGGGAAGTGGAGCTCCGGGCGCGACCTCTCGTCGTAGCTGATGCCGCCGTAGCCGAGCTCGCCGAGGATCGTCGAGAACTCGTCCTCCGGCGCGTACTCTCCGCGCAGCAGGGGCAGCAGCGAGCGACCCTGGACGCCAGGAGGGATCTCGCCGGTCACGAGCTCCGCGAGGGTCGGCATGAGATCCACGATCGAGACGAGCTCCTCGCGCTGCTGGGGCACGATGATCATGTGACCGGCACCCGCGGCTCCGGGCTCGTCGACGGCTCCGAGCATCGCCAGGCCCAGCGGGATCCGCATGAGCGCGTCCGGCATGGCGGCCCCTTTGCGCTGCAGCCCGTACTCGCCCAGGAAGTCGCCGTGATCGGAGAGGAAGACCACGAGGGTCTCGCGGCCGCGGGCGGCCACGGCGTCCAGGAGCCGGCCGATCTGGTCGTCGATCAGCCGCAGCATCCCCAGATAGTTCGCCCGGTAGCGGCGCCATTGCGCATCGGCGCCCGGACGCTTGTCGTCGATGAGCCGGTGCAGCCAGCGGAACCGCCAGTCCAGTCCGTCGAGGACGCTCGCGTCGGTCAGCCTCTCGGGGACCTCGTCCTCGAACATCGAGAAGTACGGCTCGGGCGCCTGATAGGGGTTGTGGGGCTCGGGGAAGGAGACCCACAGGAGCTGGGGCTGCTCGACCGGGGTTGAGGCGAGAGCCGCGAGCGCGCCCTCGACGATCCGGTGCGGGAACTGGTCCTCGATCGGGAAGGGGGTGGGCACGGCCGACGCCGCGTGATCCAGCTCCTGGAGCCACTGCTCGAAGCCCGCGTGATCGGCCTTCGGAGCGCCGGTGCGGTGGCCGGTGCCGGGACCGCTGTCATGGAAGAACGGGCCCGTGTAGGAGTCGAAGTCCGCGGGGCGCGGGTGCATGTGCGGCTTGCCGCTGAAGTGCAGCGCGTAGCCCGCGCCGCGCAGCACGTCGAGCAGGTCCGTGTCGTAGAGCGCGTGCTGAGCGGTGCTGTTCTGCCGGACCCGATGAGCGCTCGGGAAGCGACCGGTGAGAAAGCTGGTCCGCGCGGGTACGCAGACGGGGGAGACGGTGCGTGCCTGCGTGAACCGGCACCCGCGCTCGAGCAGAGCATCGACGCGGGGCATCGTGTCGGGACCGCCTTCGGAGGCGAGGCATCCGACCTTCTGCTGATCCGTCATGAGGACGAGGACGTCGGGGAGGGAGGTGGGCGCGGCGGCGCCGACGATGCTCTGATGCGCGGGGGGCATGGCGGGAAGCCTCCGGGGGATCGATCTGGCGGATGGGGTGAGCGCGGGGCAGACGGCCTGTCAGGGCAGCCGACCCGCGGAGGCTCCGCCGACGACCGGCAGGTGCTCCGCTGTGCGGAATCGGGCGGCGACGGTCATGGACCGAGCGACGACCCGGATGATGACGATGCCGAGCGGTAGACCGGAAGGGTTCGCCTCACCCAGCGCCGCGTAGGCGGCGCCGCCCGGTGGAAGCGGCAGCATGAGCTCCGGCGCTCCGGGAACGTCCCAGGTCAGACGCACCACGCCGTCAGCATCGTGAGCCAGTCGTCGAACATTCCGGTAGCACTCGACCCCGGGAAGGCGGCCGAGGTCGACGGGGCGGGCCTCGGGCTCCGGAGTGCCGGCCGCGACGACCGTGCCGTCTCCGTGGAACGTCCACTGGAGCGGCCCGGGATCCTCGGCGCCCAGCTCCATCGTGTCGGTCCAGCCGTCCTCGACGAGGCGGATGCTCCGGTGGAGCCGTCGATCCCGCCAGGCGGCCCGCGCGGAGACATGCGTCGAGGACCACTCGTCGAGGACCCCGTCGACAGCAGGCTGCGTCTCGTCGTGAACGGAGCCGATGCTGTGCGCCGCCGGCGAACGCATCCAGCGGGTCTGCGCTGCGCCGTAGCCGCCGGATCCCAGATCGAGGCTCGACCAGACCCCGGGGATCTCGACATCCACGGCCAGTCTGTCGTGGTGATCGTGCATGCCGACGTCCCTGCCGAACCGCAGGGTCACGCGGGCCTGTGCGGAGGCCAGCACTCCGATGCCCGCATCGGGCCACAGGAAGGAGCTCGGGGCAGCGGAGCCGGGGGCGACGGCCCCCTCGGACCGGGTCTCGTCGCCTGCGGGGTGCGGTGAGAGCGACCCTGGCCCGAAGACCAGAGCGGCGAGGCTCGAGAGCCCCGGGGCGGACCGTGAGCACGGGGTCTCCCACCGCGATCCGATCCACAGATCCACCGGACGCTCCTCGGGGCGGCGGTCCCTGTACGGGGCTGCGTCGATCGTGCATTCGGGCAGCACCGCGGCGGCGACCGCGACGTGCGTCCCGAAGTCCTCGAGACGTCCCAGGGGCCAGCAATCACCGTAGGCCGGGAGCCTGCCGTCGCTGTAGGCGAGCTGCACCGGGGCCTGGATCGCCTGACCGAGCACGCGCGCTCCGGCGGTGGACAGCCCGTCCACCCCCGATGCCTCGCGATAGGACAGCAGCGCCGCCAGCGCGTAGAAGTGGTAGAAGGCGCTCGTCTCGTACCACAGACCCTCGGCCCGGAACCCCTCGCGGATCTGCTGCTCGGCGCCGTGGGGCCCGGAGCGCACCCGCTCCTGCAGCGCACGGTCCCCGATGGCGGCCGCGCACTCCGCGAGGGCTGCGACGATCCAGCAGTGGATGTTGTGGACCATGCCGAGCTGCGGCTCCAGCAGCACGGCGATGCTGCTGGCCAGATGCCGTACCCGGGCACGGGTCGAAGCGGGAAGGGCCTCGCCGGCCCACCGCACGGACCGCAGGAGCGCGATCGCCCAGATGGCCTCGTCCAAGCTCTGCGGCATGACTCGCCCCTGACCGACCTTGTCACCGTGGACGGGATGCTCCTCGTACGTGTCGGCATACTGCTCGAGGAGCCCGACCAGCGCCCTCCGGGCGTGCTCTCGCCGCTCCGGATCCTCGTCCAGCCGCATGAGCACGACGGCCCGCTGAGCCTGGGAGGCCGCAGCGTTGTGCATCATCGTCCGCCAGGCTCCGTCCAGCACCTCGCCGGTGCGGACCTCGCCGCATTCCGGACAGACGTGCCGGTGCGGAGACGCAGGGTCGAAGACCAGCCGGGCGCCGTCGTCGCAGAAGTAGTGGTGCGTCCACTCGGTGGGAGCGGTGGGTGATGGGATCCGCAGCATCGTCTCCCAGCGGGTGAAGTCCTCCTCGACCCGTTCGAGGATCCCGGCGGCCCACGGCTGCGTGCGCACGCGGGAGCGGGCCGCCTCCCAGTTCGGCTCGATCGAGCCCGTCCTCATGGGAGCGCCCAGGGGCATGCGGGCGTCAGGGGCCGGGCGTGCCTCACCGGTCAGCCCTCCGCCTTCTCGCCGAGCGCTTTCTGGAACTCGTCGCGGATCGCGTCGCCCCCGTTCTTCTTCCAGGTCGCGACCGCCTCGGACCAGGCGCTCACGGGCTTGCGCCCCTGGATGATGTCGGTCTCCAGGTCGCCGAGCGCGGTCCCGATCTGTCGGCCCTTCCGGCTCTGGGTCTCGCTGAAGAGCCCCTCGACCGGATTGCGCGTAGCCGTCGGCCCCAGCTCCATCGAGGCGTCGTACTGCGCCTGCGACACGGAGGAGTCCTTCGCGTTGAAGTGGACCCACGGGCCCTGGGCCATGTACTTCTGGCTCAGCTGCAGCTCGCTGCGCCCCGTCTCCGTGAGGACCGGGTTCGATCCTCGGAGCTCGTGATGGACCCCCTCCGTCCCGTATGCCAGGAACAGGTGCTCCGCGGTGCCGAAGGGAGCGGCGATGTAGTTCAGGACATCGAGGAGCGCTGCCGCGCGGTCCTCGGACTTCTTGCTGATCGAGGTGATGTTGTGCGTCGAAGGCCCCATGTGGACAGGGGCGACGCCGCCGCCCTCCGCCAGCGGCGGCTGGAGCACCTCGAGGAGGAACCCGTCCGGGAGCGGGAAGTTGCCGAAATCGGGCCAGGCGGACATCGTGTCGAAGATCAGCGGTGTCGTGCCGTTGGCGATCCACGTCTTCCGCTGAGGCTGGTCCACGGTGAAGGCGTCGGGGTGCGTGAGACCCTCCTGGACGAGGCGTCGGGCAGCTTCGAGCGCCGGCTCCTGCCCCTCGTGCTCGTGTGCGCTGGTGAGCCCGTCGGCGTCTCCGGACCATCCGTTCGGGACCTCGAACATCTGGCGGAGGAATCCGAGGGGGACCTGCGGGAGCGCCCACCTGTTTCCGCCTGTCAGCTCCTTGCAGGAGTCGAGGAAGCTCTCCAGCGAGCTCACGTCGACCTCAAGGCCCTCGGAGTCCAACAGGTCCCGGCGCGCGAACAGCACGGTCGTCTGCACGACGCCGCGGGGGACCGGGATCGCGAAGATCTTCCCGCCGTAGATGCAGGCGTCCCAGGCCTTCGGCGGTACGTTCGCGAGGAACGGGTAGTCGGCGACCGCGCCCCCGGAGAGCAGGTCGGTGAGGTCGGTCGCGCGCTCGGCGAGCATCGATGGGAGGCTCGGCACGTCTCCGGGGAAGAAGGAGAAGATGTCGGGCAGCCGGTCTCCGGCGATGGCCGTGTTGAACCGGTCGGCGAAGTCGCCGGTCGGGACCACGGAGATCGCGGTCGTGCATCCCAGCCGCTTGTCGAGCTCCTGCCAGAAGACGTTGCTGTCGTGTCCAGGAGGTGCCGGTGTATTGGTCGGCACGAAGAACCCGATGTCCTTCCCGTCGCCGGGCGTGCCCTCGTGAACCGGCTGCGGATCCTCCGGGTAGTTGAGCATCGCCCCGCTGATGCCTGCCTCCTCATCGCCCTCGAGATCCAGGGCGACTCCGTCGAAGGGGATGTAGTCCGGGCGGGTGACGCTGGCGTTGTCACCTGCGGCTGCTCCGCCGCGCCCTTCGTTGCTGCAGGAGGCGAGGCTCAGCGAGCCGATCCCGGCGGCTGCGCCGAGGCCGAGGCCGCTGCGGACGAGGCTGCGCCGCGTCAGACCGGGAGTGGGGGTCGAGGTGGTCATGATGACTGCTCCTTCACTCTTCATCGAGGGGTGATCAGCAGATCCCGACGTCGGCGTCGAGATCGAGGGGATGGAGGCGGCGTCAGCCCTTGACGGCGCCGGTGAGCATGCCCTTGGCGAAGTGCCGCTGCAGGAACGGATAGACGATCAGCACGGGCACGATGGAGATGACGAGGATCGCCATCTGAAGGGATGTCTGCGGGGGAAGGGACGAGGTGTCGATGCCGAGATCCTGGCCGCCCAGCTGGGTGCCCTGCACGACATAGGTGCGCAGCACCATCTGCAGCGGCCACTTGCTCGCATCGCTCAGGTACAGCAGGGCGTTGAAGAAGGCGTTCCAGTAGCCCACTCCGTAGAAGAGGCCGATCACCGCGAAGACGGGCTTCGACAGGGGCAGCCCGATGCGCAGGAAGAGCTGCAGCTCGCCGGCGCCGTCGACCTTGGCCGAGTCGAGGATCTCCTGCGGGAGCTGGACGAAGAAGGCACGGACGACGACCACGTTGAAGGCCGAGACGGACGTGGGGATGATCAGCGCCCAGAGGCTGTCGAGCAGTCCGAGCCGTTCCACGACGAGGTAGCTCGGGATGATCCCGGGCCCGAAGAGGAGACTGATCAGCACCAGGAGGAGCAGCGGTCGGTTCCCGAACGCTCCGCGGCGGCTCAGCGCCCAGCCGAGGGTCGCGGTCAGCACCAGGCTGAGAGCCGTCCCGACGAGCGTGACGAGCATGGTGACACCCAGCGCGCGGGTGACCACTCCACCGGAGAAGACCATCTGGTACGCGGTGAGGTCGATCCCGGTGGGGAAGAGGACGAACCCTCCCGCCGCGGTGACCTGCTCGGGGGAGGCGATGCTGGTCGAGAAGATGCCCAGGAACGGCAGGATCACCGCCGCGCATGCGATCGTCAGGATCACGCCCTTGATCACGGACTCGACCGGCCCGGGCGCTGCGATGCCGTCGATCATCCGCGGAGCCCTGCGACGCGGTGGCACGGTGCGGCTGACGCCGCGTGAGGCACGTGCGCTGCTCGGGGATCTCGTCGCCGTCATGCCTTGTACACCCCTTCTTCTCCGAACATGTGCGCGACCCGGTTGGCCAGCAGCACGAGCACGAGTCCGACGACGCCCTTGACGAGTCCGACCGCCGCGGCGACGCCCCAGTAGCCGCCCACCACGCCGTTGTTGTAGACGTAGGTGTCCAGCACCTGCGCCACTCCGGCGCCGACGGCGTCCTGCTGGAGGATCAGCTGCTCGAACCCGACGGACAGCGAGTCGCCCAGCTTCAGGATGAAGAGCATGATGATGATCGGCCGCATCCCGGGGAGCGTGACGTGCCAGGTCTGGTGCCATCGGGTGGCGCCGTCCACAGCCGCCGCTTCGTACAGGGACTTGTCGATCCCGGAGAGGACGGCGAGGAAGAGGATCGTGGCCCATCCCGTGTCCTTCCAGATGACCTGGGAGGTGATGAGCCCGTAGAAGACGTCGGCGTTGCCGATGATGTCGATCGGCTCCCACCCGTGGGAGCGCAGGAAGTTGTTCAGCAGTCCGGCGCCGCCGAGCATCTGCTGGAAGATCGCGACGACGATCACCCACGACAGGAAGTGGGGGAGGTACAGCACGGACTGGACCAGCTGGCGCAGCTTGTTGGAGACCAGGCTGTGCAGGATCAGCGCGAGGATGATCGGCGCCGGAAAGACGATGACAGTCTGCAGCGCGGTGATGATCAGGGTGTTGCGCAGGGCGTTCAGGAACTCGGGGTCGCCGTTGACCAGGATCTGGAAATTGTCGAACCCGACCCACAGGCTCTTCGAGATCCCGAGGTAGGGCTGGAAGTCCTGGAAGGCGATGACGTTCCCGCCCAGGGCGAGGTACTGGAAGACGATGATGACCGCCATACCGGGGGCCGCGAGCAGGAGCACCGTGCGGTCCCGCCACAGGCGTCGATACCACGGAGGGCGGGTGCGGACGCGGGGCGAGCCGCCGTCGGCGTCCGTCGTGCGGTCCGGGGCCTCGAGGGAGGCCGGCGGGTGGTCGGGGGCGGGGGGAGCGTGCATTCGATGCCTCCTCGTCGTCGTGGAAAGGCAAGGCGGGGAACTCATGCGGAGGATGCGGTCGGGATGGGGCAGGCTCCGGCGGGGAGGGGCGGCGTCGCTCCCTCGGGACCATGTCGTACGTGGTACGTCAGGCATTGGCTAAAAATCTCACGTTGCAATGGAAAACTACAGCGCTGCAGTGCCGCTGTCAACGCCAGGGAGCGAGGAGGTCTCCACTCGGTGCACGACCGGCGGTGCGGTGGTGGTCCCGGCTCAGGTGCGGGATGCACGAGTGCAGCCTTCCCTCGATGGCGGGTTCCCCGGTTGCTGGGACGAGGTCAACAGCCTTTCCACCTGCGGTTATGTTTGCATGGTGCGCGACCTGACACATGGGTTCCCCGGTGCTCCGGCGGATCTCCCGCCCGGGCGATATCTCGCTCACGGTCGCTCCGGTTGCTCGGGGGCATCCTGTGGGCTGCGGTGAGGCCCGGCCCCGGCGCGTCAGCCAGGCGCGCAAATTCTCACGTAAGAATCAGCGGGTGACGGGACAACGGGTGACGGGATGCTGCGCCGGGGCGATCCGGACAGAGGGCTCCGTCGCGCGCGCCGAGGCCGGCCGCTCCCCGAGAGGTCGAGGATCTCCCGTGGCAGGGGGCGCGACGTTCCGGCGAGTGCTGGACTCGGAGCCGGAGGCGCCTGCTCCGATGCCCGCGACCGATCCGCCTCCGCGAGACACCTCGCCGCTGCGGGCCAGCCGCCGAGGTCCGGCACCTCCGGCCGGGATGTCGAATCGCGGAGGGGGCTCGCTTCCCGCCCACCCCCTCGAGCTCTCCCCGCCGCGCGAGGCCTAGAATCGGCTCATCATGTGCCGCCTCTTCGCCCTCCATGCCGACGCCCCCGTCACCGCGGAGTTCTGGCTCCTCGATGCCCCGTACTCGCTGCGCGCGCAGTCCCGGTTCAACGCGGACGGCACGGGCCTGGGGCACATCGACGAGGAAGGGCGCTCGCACGTGCGCAAGCGACCCGTGGCGGCGTACGCCTCGGAGGCGTTCGCAAGGGCGGCGGAGACGGTCACGGCCCGCACGATCATCGCGCATCTGCGGCTGTCCAGCGGGACGGAGCACACGGCCCGCAACACGCACCCCTTCCTCATGGACGGGATCATCCTGGCCCACAACGGCGTCCTCGAGGTCACCCAGGAGATGCGCCGCCGTGTCGCGCGGCTCGGCGCGGCCCGCCATGTCCACGGTGCGACCGACAGCGAGTGGCTCGCGGCGCTGATCGCGGGAGAGACCGCGGCGCACGCCGGTGACCTGCACGCGGGCCTCGTCGCCGCGGTCCGATGGGTCGCCGCGCATGCGCCCGTCTATTCGCTGAACCTTCTCGCGGCCCGGGGCGAGGACCTGTTCGCCCTGCGCCTGCCCGCCGCGAACGAGCTCTGGGTCCTCGAGCGCCCCGCCCGCGAGGACCCGGCGCGCGGTCGGCCGGTTCCCGCCCCTCCCACGTCGGGGGAGCCTCGGGCGCTGCACGCGCCGCTGCGCGGCACGGTCGAACATCGCTCCGACGCCTTCGCCGCCCGCAGCGCGGACCTGGCAGGGACCCGCTCGGTGGTGATCGCCTCGGAGCCGATGGATGACGACCCGGCATGGCGCCTGCTGGAGGTGGGGGAGCTGCTGAGCATCGGCGCCGACGGCGTGCCGCGCAGCAGCCGCCCGTTCCCGCCGCTCGCGCATCCGCTCAGCATCGGCGACCTGAACCTCAGCGCCGCGACCTCGCAGATGCACGCCGCGCAGGACCGCGCCCACGCCGAGCGCCGAGCGCGCCTGGCCGCCGCCCGGCCGTCCTCCGCCCTCGCCGTCCCCGCGGAGACCCACGGGATCCCCGCATGACCGCGCCCGCGGAAGGAACCGCCTACCCGCGTCTCGCCCACCTCCGCGCGCCCTGGTCCCGCTGGTGGCGTCCGCTGCTCGCGATCGGCGTCGCGATCCTCGCCTACGTGGTGCTCGCACAGATCCTCGTGGTCGCGGTCGTGCTGGTGCTCCCCCTGCTGCCGGGCACGGATCCGGAGCTCGGCATGGCGCTCGGCGATCCGGCGAGCCCCCTCGACGTCACGATGGCGCTGCTCATGGGGGCGCTGTGGTGGCCCTCGGCGCTGCTCGGGGTCCGCGTGGGCGGCTGGCGGCCCGCCCGCTGGCTGTGGAGCGTCACCGGGGCCTTCCGGACCGGGCTGCTGCGTGCCGCCGCCCTGCCCGTCCTCGGCGCCTCGCTGCTGGGCACGGTGCTGGTGACGCTGCTCGTGGCGCTCCTGGACCCGTCCCCGGGCGCATCCCCGTCCGCGACGGGCCCGGCGCTGGCCGCTGCGGTGCTTGCCACGGTCCTGGGGACGGCGAAGGCGATCGGGGCGGAGCTCGCGCTGCGGGGTCTGGCCCTCCAGGCCGTCGGCACCTGGCTGCGCTCGCCGTGGCTGACGGTCCCGGTCGCGACCCTGCTGGCCCTGCCCGCGGCGGAGCCCACCGCGCCGGGTCTCCTGATCGCCGCCGCGATGGGCCTCGCCTGCGGATACCTGGCCTGGCGCTCGGGCGGTCTCGAGCTGCCGATCCTGCTGTCGGCCTCTCTCACCGTCAGCGGCGGCCTGGTCGCCGCGGTGATGCGGATCCTCGAGGGGTGGGTCAACCCGATCCTGTTCCCCGGCCCGGACCTGGCGATCGGCCTCCAGAAGGCGCAGCTGGGCAGCACCGCCTCCGGTGCGGCGGGGATCCCCGGCATCGCCTCCGCGACCGTCCTGGGCGCGGCAGGGATCGGGGTGCTCGCCCTGCTGATCGCCGCCGCCCTGGGGTGGTGGATCGGTCGCCGCGAGGGGCTGCGCCCCGGCGAGCCCGTGCGCCGCGCTGCGGACGCCCCCGCCCCGGAGCTCCTCGCCGTCTGATCGGCCGCGCTCTGCCCGGTGATGGGCCGAGGGGCAGGTGCGCCAGAGGTCGGTGCGTGGTCGATCGGGCACTCGCGTCCTGTCTGATCGGTTGCGCTCTGGCGGGAGGCGCACGTGTCGTGCGTGCCGGAGACTTCCGGTGCCGCAGTGAGGGGATCGGCGAGCGTCTCCGCGGCATGTGGCTCAGGCTCCAGAAGCCGCCGATGCGATCGCCGCAGTCGTGGCACCCGCCGAGCACGTGGGCGGGTCGCGGCTGCCTCCCGTTCCCACCGCCATCTCGGTCGGCGTTCCGTCGGCAGGGGAGCGAAGGGCTCGTCGCGTCCCGGCGGCGGGCATCCCCGGAGGATCCAGCGAAGAGTCTGCGCCGCTCCGAGCGCTGAGAACGGCACAGACTCCTCGCTCGAGATCCCGGAACGACCTCGAGACGTCGCTCGATCCACCGGGGATGACCGGTCGGGACCGGGCGAGGCGGGGGCGATCCGGGAGGGCCGGTCGGGGCTGGGATCGGATGGGACCGGCGCCGACATGACACGGGGATCGGCCAGGGCCGGGGTCAGGACCGGGATCGGTCGGTGTCGGGGTCGAGGGTGGGGGCGGGGCCGGCGGTCCGAGGTCCATGCCCGGGGTCGAGGTCCGGGCCCAGGGTCCGGCTCCTGCGCACTGCGTCCGGGACTCCCCTTCCTTCTCTTCTATATTTTCTATAGACTATCGTGACGGCGTCCGCTCGCAGCGCGCCGCCCCGCTCAGAGAAGAGGAACCGACCGATGTACTCCGCAGAAGACTGGCCGATCGCCGCCAAGATGAACTTCGGCAGCACCGCGCCGGACGGCACCCCCCTCGCCGAGGCACCCGTCTCCGTCTGGGACGAGCACGTCGAGCAGGTCACCGATCTCGGGTACCGCTGGATCGACCCCATCGACGACTGGATCAACATCGCGGAGCTGTCCGATGAGCGCTTCGCCGAGTTCACCGCGATGCTCGACCGGCACTCCGTCGCGGTCCCCGCGGTCTCCATCGGCCGCCGCAGCCCCGTCCACGCCGTTGACGGCGAGGCGAACATGGCGATGTTCCACCGGATGCTCGACCGCGGTGCCGAGATCGGAGCGAGCATCCTCAACCTCGGCTTCATGCAGCCCCTGCACCCGGCCCAGCAGGAGGCGCTCTGGTTCTGGCACGCCGACGGCCACGTCGACGACCCCGCGACGCGTCCGCTGGCGATCGCCCGCATCCGCGAGCTCGCGGACCATGCGCAGCGCAACGGCATGGAGCTCAGCCTCGAGATGTACGAGGACACCTTCACCGGAACCGCTGAGGACGCCGTCGCCTTCCTGCAGGACGTCGACCACCCCGCCGTCGGCCTGAACCCCGACGTCGGCAACATCATCCGGCTGCATCGCCCGATCGCGACCTACCAGTCGATGTTCGACCTCATGCTGCCCCACGCGAACTACTGGCACATCAAGAACTACACGCGCGACCTCGACCCGGCCACCGGTGCCTACAGCTCGGTCCCCGCGACCCTCGAGACCGGCCTCATCGACTACCGGTCGGTGATCCGGCAGGCGCTCCGCCTCGGCTATCGCGGCGCGTTCCAGACCGAGCACTACGGGGGCGACTGGCTGGGGGTCGGCGCAGCCAACGCCCGGTACATCCGGGGAGTCCTGCACTCCGCCCGGCGCCTGATCTCCGACGGCGGGGAGCAGGCCGCCTCATGAGCCGGGTCGTCAACCTCTCGACCGTCTTCCGCGGGCTCCCGCGCGACGAGCGGCCCGCCGCCGCGGCCGCCGCGGGATGGACCCGGGTCGAGTCATGGTGGGAGTTCGCGAGCGCCACCCCGGATCAGGACGACCTCGCACGGTTCCTGTCCGCGATCGAGGAGGCCGGGGTCGAGCTCGTCGCGATCAACGCGCACGGCGGCGACCGGGACGCCGGGGAGCGCGGCCTCGCCGGGCTGCTCGGCCGCGAGGAGGAGTTCCGGGCCTCGATCGAGGGCATCGCGAGCGTGCACGCGCGCACAGGCGCCCGATCCTTCAACGTCACCATCGGGAACGTCTCCCCGCAGGTGGACCGCGAGCAGCTGCTCGCCCTCGCCGCCGCGCGCTACCGCTGGGCGTGCGAGCGGGTGCGCTCCTTCGGCGGCACGCTGCTGCTCGAGCCGCTCACGGCGGACGGCAATCCCGACTACCCCTTCCGGACCGGCTACGACGTCGCCGAGTTCCTCGAGGAGCGCCTCGCCGGCGTGCCGAACATCGGCCTGCTGCTGGACACCTACCACCTCGCCTCGAACGGTGTGGATCCGGCGGCGGCCGCGCGGGACCTCGCGCCGATCATCCGGCACGTGCAGTTCGCCGACGCCCCCGGCAGGGGCGCCCCCGGCACGGGCGACATCGACTTCCCCGCCGTCGAACGGGCCCTCGCCGAGGCCGGCTACACGGGCGACATCGCGCACGAGCATCTCGGCTGAGCCGCCCCCGACCGTCCCGCCCCGAGCCCCGGTCCCCACCCCGGGACCGACATCACCCTCCACATCGAAGAACAGGACCGCATCATGAAGGCCATCATCAAGTCCGGGCCGCAGCCCGGCGCCGACCTCGTCACCGACTTCCCCGAGCCGACCGTCGCGGACGACCAGATCCTCATCGACATCAAGGCGACCTCCGTCTGCGGCTCCGACCGGAGCTTCTACAGCTGGGGCCCTGCCGCGCAGAGCTTCGACATGAGCTTCCCCTGCGTCCTCGGCCACGAGGGCTCCGGCGTCGTGATCGAGACCGGCAAGGCCGTGACCGGCTTCCGGGTCGGGGACCGCGTGGCACTGGACTCCCACGCCCCGTGCGGCTCCTGCTATCAGTGCCGCATCGGCAACGGGCACAACTGCAACAACGGCCTCCTGCTGGCGGCCGACATCGACGGCGTCTTCGCCGAGCGCGCCGCGGTCCCCGCGAGCATGGCCTTCCCGATCCCGGACGAGATGTCCTTCGACGTCGCGACCCTGCTCGAGCCCGCGGGCGTGGGCTGGCACGCGATCCAGCGCGCGGACAAGCAGATCGCGGGCAACGTCGTCGTCGTCTCGGGCTGCGGCCCGATCGGCCTGCTGATCATCACCTACGCGCAGCTCCTCGGCGCGGCGGAGATCATCGCGATCGAGCCGAACCCGTACCGCCGCGGACTCGCCGAGCAGCGCGGCGCGACCGTCTTCGCGCCGGGCGAGGACGCCCAGGCCTACGTCGACGAGGTCCACGGCTACCGCGGCGGCGCCGACCTCGTCTTCGAGGTCTCCGGCTTCGCCGGGGCGTACCCCGCCCTGTTCGAGATCCTCCGCCGCAACGGCACCTTCATCAGCGTCGGCCATGCGGGCGAGCCGGTCCCGGTCCATATCGCGAACGTGCTGAACAAGAAGGAGATCACGATGCGCGGCATCTACGGGCGCCTTCTGTGGGACACCTGGGAGGACCTCTCCCTGATGATCCGCACCGGAAAGCTCGACCTCGAATGGCTGATCACCGACCGCCTCGAGATGGGGGAGCTGGGTCCCGTCATCGACATGCTCAGCGGCGATTCGAACAAGATCATGATCTATCCGAACGGCATCCCTGCCCTCTGACCTGCCCGACACGACGTAGGAGACAATGATGTCGAATCCTCAGACCCATGATTCCGGCACCCTCGCCGGCGATGCATACACCCTCGATGCCCGCACCATCAAAGAACCGCCCAGAGGCTGGCGCCAGAGCCTGAAGTACTTCGGGCCGGGCCTCATCATGTCGGCGTCGATCGTCGGCTCCGGCGAGCTGATCGCGACGACGGCCGCGGGTGCCGAGGTCGGCTTCGCCCTCCTCTGGCTCGTGATCATCTCGACCTTCGTCAAGGTGAGCGTGCAGATCGAGCTGGCGAAGTGGTCGATCACGACCGGTCAGGCGGGCATGACCGGGTTCAACCGGGTTCCGCCGAGGATCGGCCGGACCGGATGGATCACCTGGGTGTGGCTGCTCATGGCGGTCGCGAAGATCCTGCAGCAGGGCGGCATCGTCGGGGGCGCCGCGGTCACGCTCAGCCTGCTCTTCCCGTTCGGCGGGGACCCGCTGAACATGCCCACGCTCATGATCTGGACCGGCGTCCTCGTGGCGGTGAGCATCGCGCTGCTCATGTCGAACAAGTACGGCATCATCGAGGGCATCTCGACGGTGCTCGTGGCCGCCCTCACCCTGATCACCGTCGTCATGGCGTTCGGTCTGACCTTCACGCCGTTCGCCTACGGCTGGGAGGAGATCGCGCTCGGGCTGAGCTTCACCCTGCCCGCCGTCGGCGTCGCCGTCGCGATGTTCGGGATCACCGGCGTCGGGGCGGACGAGATCGCGTTCTACACCTACTGGGTGGTCGAGAAGGGGTATGCGTCCTACACCGGCCCGAACGACGGCTCGGAGGAATGGAAGAAGCGGGCCGACGGCTGGATCACCGTGATGAAGCGCGACTCGTGGATCTCGTGGGTCGTCTACACGCTCGCGACGCTCGCGTTCTACATCATGGGCGCCGCCGTGCTCCACCCGCAGGGTCTGGTTCCCGAGGGCAACGACGTGATCATCACGCTGTCGCGCATGTACACCGATTCGATCGGCGAATGGGCGATGTACGCGTTCCTCATCGCAGCGTTCGCCGCGCTCGCCTCGACGATGTGGGCCGCCATCCCGAGCCATTCCCGGCTCTGGGCGAACTTCCTCGCGAACATCGGCGTCTTCGACTGGAAGGACGACGTCGCGAAGCGGACCTCGTGGATCCGCGTGTTCATGATCGTCCTCCCCATCGCCTGGGCGGTGGTCTACTTCCTCATCCAGTCGCCCGTGGTCATGGTCCAGATCGGCGGCATCGCCACGAGCATCTTCCTGCTCGCCGTGGTGATCGGCACCTGGTACCTGCGCCGGACCGAGACCGACCGGAGCGTGCTCGGCTCGAAGGCCTGGAGCGTGCTGCTGATGATCTCCAGCGTCGCGATCCTGCTGCTGAGCATCTACACCGCGCTCAAGGTGTTCGGCCTGACCCCGGGCTGAGCCCTGCGATCAGGCGCGAGCGGCCCTCCCGGGATCCCCTGGGGCGGCCGCTCGCGTCATTCCGGCGTCCGCGCGAAGGAGGGGGAGCGCTCGCGCTGGCGCACCTGCTCGACGTGCGCTCGCATGGCGGCTTCCGGGGCATCGGGGTCGCCGCTCGCGAATGCCTGCACGATCGCCTCGTGCTCGATGATCGACTCCTTCACGTCGCTCACCTCGCGCAGGACGATCTGGCGCATGCGATGGATCTGGGCGGCGAGGTTCTCCGACATCTCGAGGAGGTAGTCGTTGCCGCAGCCGCGGAAGATCACCTCGTGGAACGCGGTGTCGGCCGCGAGGTACTCGGCTGCCAGCTCGATGTCCAGGCTCCCTGCCGCGCGGCCCGCGATCAGGGCCTCGCCCGCGCGCCGGTGCACGTCCTCGGCGGCCTCGAGCTCGACCAGCAGGCGATCGGACGCAGAGGCGGCGAGCCTCGCCGCCGTGGTCTCGAGCATGATCCGGGCGTCGAAGAGCTG
This sequence comes from Brachybacterium hainanense, assembly GCF_042434575.1. Classification (NCBI taxonomy): domain Bacteria; kingdom Bacillati; phylum Actinomycetota; class Actinomycetes; order Micrococcales; family Dermabacteraceae; genus Brachybacterium; species Brachybacterium hainanense. The sequence continues at coordinate 30,990 of NZ_JBHLSV010000011.1, read as the reverse complement.
CTCCATCTGCGAGGCCTGCAGCGGCGGGGCGACGCGGTACCCCTTGCGCGCCTCGCGGGTCACGAGCCCGGTGCGCTCCAGCTGCACGAGCGCCTCACGGACCGGGGTCGGGGAGACCTCGAGCTCCTTCGCGATGCTCTCCGCCCGCAGCCTCGTGCCGGGTGGGACGGCGCCGCTCAGCAGCTGGCGGAAGATGCTGTCGTAGACCATGTCCCGCAGCCCGCGGCGCCTGATGCCGCCCCCCGCGGTCGCTGCCTCTGAATCTGCCCGATCGTTCATCGATCCGAGTCTACTGCGAGGTCGTGGGCCCGGACCGTGCCCCTCGGCCCCTCTGCGTCGCTGCGTGGCCGGTCCGGGCGCCTCCGCGCCCCGGCCCGTATCCCGACCCCTCGGAAGATTCTCGCTTCCCATTCTGCTTTCCAGGTGAGATGCTAACCGCATGAGTGCATCCCCGCCCCCGCCCGGCCGGCCCCCGGTCCTGCTGCGCCTGCTGGTCCCAGCGCTGCTCATCCTCGTCTGGATCGCCGTGTTCGGCCTGGGGGGCATGAGCTTCGGCCGCATCGGCGACGTCGCGACCGAGGACCGCTCCTCCTTCCTCCCCGCGAGCGCCGAGTCCACGCAGGTGCAGGATGTGATCACCGAGTTCACCGGCTCCGAGGCGATCCCCGCGATCGTGGTCGCCGAGCGGCCGGGCGGACTCTCCGAGGACGACCTCGCCGCCCTCGACGCCCTCGGGAAGGACGCCGCCACCGCCGTCGACGGTGCCGACGTCTCCCCGGTCATCCCCTCCGAGGACGGCGAGGCCGCGGAGATCGTGATCGCCATCCCGGAGGGCGCGGACGTGGGGGAGGCGGTCGCCGCCCTCGAGGCCGCCGCCGCGGACCTCCCCGCCGGACTGGACTCCTGGGTCAGCGGCCCCGCCGGGTTCACCGCCGACCTGCAGGCCGCCTTCGCCGGGATCGACGGCATCCTGCTGCTGGTCGCGCTCGCCGTCGTGCTGGTGATCCTCGTGGTCGTCTACCGCTCCCCGCTGCTGCCGATCCTCGTCCTGCTCAGCTCGATGACGGCGCTGTGCGCCGCGATCCTCGTGAACGTCGCCCTCGCCGAAGCCGGGATCGTCACCATCAACGGTCAGGTCCAGGGCATCCTGTTCATCCTCGTGATCGGCGCGGCGACCGACTACTCGCTGCTGCTGATCGCCCGCTACCGGGAGGAGCTGCGCGAGCACGCCTTCCCGGCCCGCGCCTCCTGGCGGGCCGTGCGCGGCGTGCTCGAGCCGATCGCCGCCTCCGGCGGCACCGTCATCGTCGGCCTGCTGTGCCTCATGCTCTCCGACCTCGGCTCCAACGCGGCGCTCGGCCCCGTGGCCTCCATCGGCATCCTGTGCGCGGTGCTGACCTCCCTCAGCTTCCTGCCGGCGCTGCTCGCCGTCACCGGCCGGGTCGCGTTCTGGCCGCGCGCTCCCCGTCTGGGCTCGCCGCACCCCGTGCTCACGGGGCCCGAGGCGACCGGGCCCTTCGCCCGCATCGGCCGCCTGGTCTCCTCGGCCCCGAAGCGCGTCGCCGGCGGCGTCGCGGCGCTGCTGGTGATCGGCTGCGGCGGCCTGGTGCTGCTGCAGGCCGACGGCGTACCGCAGAGCGAGTTCGTGCTGGGCGCGAGCCAGGCGCGCGAGGGCCAGGCCGTCATCGACGCGCACTTCCCCGGCGGATCCGGGTCGCCGACCTATGTGCTCGCCCCCGCCGATGCCCGGGCCGATGCCGCCCGCGCGATCAGCGGCACCGGCGGCGTCGACGAGCTCGCCCTCATCGCCCAGGACTCGCCCTCGGGGAGCATCCCGGTCGACGAGACCGGCGAGGTCCCCGCCGAGGCGGCGCGCGGCCCCTTCGCCGAGGCCCGGCCCACGGAGATCGACGGGAGCATCCTGTTCTCGGTCACCCTCGAGGACCCCGCGGACTCCCTCGAGGCGGAGCGGACCGTCGGCTCCCTGCGCGAGGCCGTCGGGCCGCTGGGCGCCCTCGTCGGCGGCTCCACGGCCGTGGACCTCGACACGAACGACACCTCCGTGCGCGATCGCACCCTCATCATCCCGATCGTCCTCGTCGCGATCACGGCGATGCTCGCCCTGCTCCTGCGCTCGCTGCTGGCCCCGCTCGTGCTCCTGGCCACGACCGTGCTGAGCTTCGGCACCGCGCTCGGGATCAGCGCCGGGATCTTCCACCTCATCGGACAGGAGCGCTCGGACCCCTCGGTGCCGCTGTACGCCTTCGTGTTCCTCGTGGCGCTCGGCATCGACTACAACATCTTCCTCATGACCCGGGTGCGGGAGGAGACGCTCGAGCACGGGACCCGTGAGGGGACGCTGCGGGCCCTGTCCGTGACCGGCGGCGTCATCACCAGCGCGGGCGTGGTGCTCGCGGCGACCTTCGCGGCGCTGCTGGTGATCCCCATCCAGTTCCTGCTGCAGCTGGCGATCATCGTCGCGCTCGGGGTGCTGCTGGACGCCCTGGTGGTGCGGACCTTCCTGGTGCCCGCGCTGGTGCGCCTGATCGGCGACCGGATCTGGTGGCCCTCCGCGCTCTCGAGAGGGAAGGATGGCGGGCATGACTCCTCGCGCCGATGACGCCCCGCCCCGGGCCGAGCGTCCGCTCCTCAGCCTGGTCGTCTTCCTCGCGGCGACCGCCCTCGCCGCCGTCGTGGGAGGCGTGGCCGCCTCCGGGGCGCAGGAGACCTACGCGGCGCTGGCCCTCCCTCCCTTCGCGCCCCCGGCCTGGCTCTTCGGACCCGCCTGGTCGGTGCTGTACGTGCTCATCGCCCTCGCGGGCTGGCTCGTGTGGCGGCGGGCGGGCTGGGGGCTGCCGATCGCGCTGTGGATCCTGCAGCTGGTGCTGAACGCCGCCTGGACCCCGCTGTTCTTCGGCGGAGGGCTGTACGGCTGGGCTCTGGCGGAGATCCTGGTGCTGTGGCTGGTCGTGCTGCTGTGCGTGTGGGTGTTCCGCGCATGGCGCCCGGTGGCGGCTCTCCTGCTGCTCCCGTACGCGGCATGGGTCGCCTACGCGGCGGCGCTGAACCTGGGCATCGTCGTGCTCAACTGATCGTCCTGCTCGCCTGGTCCTCTGGTGCATCGGGTCTTCTGGCTCAGCTGCTCGGCGCGACGTCCTCGCCGCGGCGCGCCGCCTCCAGGACGTTGCGCGCCATGGCCGGGAAGACCAGCGCGTGGAAGGGCGCGATGCCGAACCAGTACAGCCGCCCGGCGAGCCCGTCGGGGAAGTACACCGCCCGCTGGCTGTAGCGGACGCCGCCGCCCTCGCGCGGGGAGACCGACAGCTCCAGCCAGGCCCGCCCGCTCATCCGCATCTCCGCGCGCAGCAGGAGCGTCCGGGAGCCCTCGCCCCGGTCGATGCGCTCGACCCGCCACCAGTCCACGGCGTCCCCCACGCGCAGCGCCCGGGGATCGCGGCGCCCGCGGCGCAGCCCGGGCCCGCCGACCACCCGGTCGACCATTCCGCGCAGTGTCCACAGCAGCGGGGTCGAGTACCAGCCCGAGGCCCCGCCGATGCCCTCGATCACTCTCCAGGCGGCCTCGGGGGACACGTCCGCGGCCTCGAGCTCGCGCACGTCCGTGAAGACCGTGTGCCCTGCCCAGTCGGGGTCGGCGGGCAGGGGCGCCTCCGGGGAGGCGGCGAGGGAGGAGTCGTCATCCCAGGAGGAGGCGAGGTCCCCGGTCCGCTGCGCCTCGAGGGCGGCGCGGACCGCCTCCCGGTACGGCGTGGGCCCGTGGGGGAGCGGCGGGAGCACGTCCTGGGCCAGCGGCGGACGGGTCACGGCGTCATGCTGCATGGACTCCGCGAGCGGCCGCGCGAGGGAGGCGGGCACCGGGGTGATGAGGCTGATCCACAGTCCCGACAGCCGCGGGGCCGGGACGGGCAGGGCGAGCACTCGTCGCCGGCCGAGCCCCGCGACCTCGGCGTAGATCGTCAGGAGGTCGGCGAAGCGGAGGGTGGTCTCTCCGCTGCCCACGCCGACCGCTCCGGCGACGTCCTCGCGGCTCAGCACGGCCTGGGAGAGGTGGTGGAGGACGTCGGTGATCGCGACCGGCTCGATCCGATGGTGCACCCAGCGCGGCGCCGGCATGAGCGGCAGCCGCTCGGACAGATGGCGGATGATCTCGAAGCTCGCCGACCCGGCGCCGATGACCGTTCCGGCCTCCAGGATCAGGACGGGCACCTCGCCCCCGCGCAGGATCTCCCCGACCCGGCTGCGGGAGGACATGTGTGCGCTGAGCTGCTCTCCCTGCGGATGCAGCCCGGAGAGGTAGACGATGCGGCGGACCCCGGCGCGCGCCGCCTCCTCCGTCATGATCCGCGCCATCCGCGCCTCGCGCTCCTCGAAGCCGGAGCCGCCGGTCATGGCATGCACGAGGAAGACGACCACGTCCACGCCCGCGAGGGCCCTGCGCACGGCCATGCGGTCGGCGAGATCGGCCTCGACGAGCTCCGCCCGGGCGCTCCACGGCTGGGCCCGCAGACGATCGAGGCTGCGCCCGCTCGCGCGGACCCGGGCGCCGTGCTCGAGGAGGACGGGCACCAGACGCCCGCCGATATAGCCCGTGGCTCCCGTGATCAGGGCTCGCGGGCTTTCTGGCGCGGACCGGTCGATCGGAGGCGGGGTGCGCCCGCCGTCCGCGGTCATCGGCCCTCCTCCGCGCCCGCGCCGGTGCCGGCGTTCCCGGCCGCGCCCTCGTCCCGGACGGCCTCGAGGTCCTCCGCGGAGTCGAGCGCCGAGGTCGTCGGCGCGCGCCGCGTGCGCGCCGATCCGGCGAGGCAGCAGGCGGTCCCGCACACATCGGGCGTGGGGCCGAAGTCGGTGACCGCACGGCGCGGGGCGTCCGCGCGCAGCCGCTCCTCGACGAGATCCGCGAGCGCCGCGACGAAGCGGGGATCCGTGCCGGAGGTCGGGACGCGGCGGAAGGCGAGGCCGTGCTCCTGCGCGCTGCGCCGCGCCTCGGTGTCGAGGTCCCAGATCACCTCCACATGGTCCGAGATGAACCCCAGGGGCACGACGACCACCGCTTCCGCGCTGCGCTCGCCGGCGATGCGGGCGATGACGTCGTTGACGTCGGGCTCGAGCCAGGGGATGTGCGGGGCGCCCGAGCGGGACTGGAACACGAGCTCCCAGCCGATCTGCGGCGCGGCGTCGCCGATGCGCTCGCGGACCCGGTCCGCGATCCATCGGCAGGCGGCCTCGTGCTGGCGCACGTACCAGTGCGCGGGCCCGTCGCCGCGCTCCTCGGCGGGGCCGGAGGCCTCCGCCATGGCCACGGGGATCGAATGCGTCGAGAAGAGGATCCGCGTGCGATCGGGCCCGTGCCCCTCGGCCTCCAGCTGGGAGAGGGCCGTGAGCACGCCGTCGACCATCGGGGCGAGGAAGCCGGGGTGCGAGAACGCGGGGCGGACCTTGTCGATCCGCAGGGATCCCAGCAGTCCGGTCTCCACCAGGGCGTGGCCGATGTCCTCGCGGTACTGACGGCATGAGGAGTAGGACGAGTACACGCTCGTGGCGATCGCGAGGACCTCCCGGTGCCCGTCGGCGTGCAGCCCGCGCACGGCCTCGGCCATGCTCGGGTGCCAGTTCCGGTTCCCCCAGGCGATGGGGAGGTCGATCCCGCGGCCTGCGAGCTCCGCGCGCAGCGCCTCGATGAGCGCGAGGTTCTGCTCGTTGATGGGGGAGCGTCCTCCGAGCGCGTAATAGTGCTCGCCGACCTCGGCGAGGCGCTCGTCGGGCACGCCGCGGCCGCGGGTGACGTTGCGGAGGAAGGGGAGGACGTCCTGCGGGGACTCGGGCCCGCCGAAGGACGCCAGCAGGATCGCGTCGTAGCGGCGGGGGAGGGCGCGGCGCTCGCGCGGTTCCGCGGCGGTGGCCGGGTCCAGCGGAGCGCACAGCTCGAGCGGGGAGGACGGAGAGGACATGGGAGCTCCTGGAGGGCTGACGCGCAGACCGAGATAGCGGTAGACTGATGAACAGTTAGGAAAACTACATGTGTGCCGCTGCGCTGTCCAGCGGCCCCCGGGAGGTGCCCCCATGAGCGATGACCTGTCCGCGAGTCCGCACGCGAGCGGCTACTGGTTCCCCGCACGGGACCCGGAGTCCGCCTCGACCGTCGAGCTGCTCAACGAGCTGCGCCGATACCGGTCCTCGAACTCCCGCATGCGCTCGCGGGTCGGCGAGGACATGGACATGGGGGAGAAGGACCTCCTGGCCCTGCGCGCACTGCTCGAGGCGCAGGCCGAGGGCAGGGTGCTGCGTCAGCGGGACCTCGCCCGGCTGCTGGACATCCGCCCCGCCTCCGTCAGCGTGCTCGTGGACCGGCTGGTGCGCGACGGCCACGCGGAACGGACTCCCCACCCCGAGGACCGTCGCTCGATCGCGGTGGTCCCCACCTCCCATGGCGACGAGGAGGTGCGGGCCACCCTGCAGCGCATGCATGCCCGCATGTTCTCCGTCGCGCGGGCGCTGAGCGACGAGGAGCGGGCCGTGGTCATCCGCTTCCTGCGCGAGCTCAACCACGACGCGGACGACGCCTCGTCCTGAGGCGCGGTCCCCCGCCGGAACGTTCCATCTGCTCGCCCGACCGATCCGACCCTCGACCGGAAGGCACCCCCATGGTCTCCTCCCTCGACGCGACCGCCGCCGCCGACTACCGGGACGTCGCCCTCGCCGCCGCGGACTGCGTGATCCGCCGGTACTCCACCTCCTTCGCCCTGTCCACCCGCCTTCTGCGCGGCCCCGTGCGCAGCCGCGTGCGGTGCGTCTACGCCCTGGTGCGCGTCGCCGACGAGATCGTCGACGGCGCGGCCAGCGGCAGCGGGCTGGGCCCGGAGCAGATCGCCGTGAGCCTCGACGGCCTCGAGGCCCGGGTCGAGGCCGCCCTCGAGGACGGCTTCAGCAGCGATCTCGTGGTGCACGCCTTCGCCGACGCCGCCCGCCGCACCGGCATCGGCACCGAGCTCACCCGGCCGTTCTTCGCCTCGATGCGCATGGACCTCGAGCGCGCCGAGCACACCCCCGAGACCTACTCCCGGTACGTGCACGGCTCCGCGGAGGTCGTCGGCCTCATGTGCCTGAGCGTCTTCACGACCGATCGCAGCCCGGTCCCCGTGCCCCCCGACCCCCGACTCGCCGAGGGCGCCCGTCGCCTCGGGGCCGCCTTCCAGACCGTGAACTTCCTGCGTGACCTGCATGCCGATGCCGGATCCCGCGGACGCTCCTACCTGCCGGGCATCGACCCCTCCCGCCTCACCGACGCCCAGCGCGATCGCGTCCTGGCGAGCATCGATGCGGATCTCGCGGCCGCCCGCGCCGTCATCCCGATGCTTCCCGGATCCAGCAGGACGGCGGTCCTCGCGGCCCACTCCCTGTTCGCCGAGCTCGCCGACCGGCTGCGCGAGACCCCGGCCGCACAGCTGCGCTCCGGCCGCGTCCGGGTCCCGGACGGTCGCAAGGCGCGCCTTCTCGCCCGCGCGCTCGTCCAGGGCAGGACCGGATGCTCGACCCGGCGCGCCGCATGAGCCGGCCCGCACCGCAGCGCGCCCCTCGGCGCATCGTCGTGGTCGGCGCCGGCATCGCGGGCCTCGCCAGCGCCGCGCTGCTGGCCGCAGACGGCCATCAGGTCACCCTCCTCGAGCGCTCCGAGCAGCTCGGCGGCCGCGCCGGACGATGGGAGCAGGACGGCTTCGTCTTCGACACCGGGCCCTCCTGGTGGCTCATGCCGGAGTGCTTCGAGCACTTCTTCGGTCTGCTGGGCGAACGCCTCGAGGACCATGTCGAGCTGGTGCGGCTGGATCCCGGATACCGCGTGCTGGGCCAGCGGTACGCCCATCCGCTGGACCTGGGCGGGGGACGTGAGGCATCGATCGCCGCCTTCGAGCGGGAGGAGCCCGGGGCGGGGGCCGCGCTCGAGGCCTATCTGCGATCGGCACGGGAGGCCTACGAGCTCGCCACCGGCTCCTTCCTGTCCACGACGTTCTCCCGCGTCTCGGGTCGGACCCTGCGCGCCGTCCTGCCTCGTGCGGGAGCCCTGGTCCGGCTCCTCCGCGAGAGCCTCCACGACCGCGCCGCGCGCACCGTCGCCGACACCCGGCTGCGCCAGGTGCTGGGCTACCCGGCCGTCTTCCTGGGTGCGACGCCGCGCACCGCTCCGTCGCTCTACCACCTGATGAGCGCGATGGATCTCGGCGACGGGGTGCGCTACCCGATGGGCGGCTTCGCCCGCCTCGTCGAGGTGCTGCGGGACCTCGCGATCGCCCGGGGCGTCCGGATGCGCACCGGCGTCGAGGTGACGGCGATCCGCACCGCGCCGCGCCGGGCCCTGCCAGGCGGGCGGCGCAGCCGCGTCACCGGCGTGCTCCTCGCCCCCGCGGGAGCGGCCGACGATCCCGGGCCCGCGACCGAGCATCTCGCGGCGGACCTGGTCGTCTCCGCCGCGGACCTGCACCATACCGAGACCGCGCTCCTCCCCGCGGAGGCCCGCAGCTACCCGCAGCGCTGGTGGGACGGGCGCACCTCGGGGCCCGGGGCGGTGCTCGCCCTGCTCGGGGTCCGCGGGACCCTGCCCTCCCTCGCCCACCACACGCTGATGTTCACCGAGGACTGGGACCTCAACTTCGCACAGATCCTGGAGGGCCCGCCGCAGGCCCCGGACCCCGCGAGCATCTACGTGTGCCGTCCTTCCGCCACGGATCCCGGCACCGCGCCGCCCGGCCACGAGAACCTCTTCGTGCTGATCCCGGTCTCCCCCGATGCCCTGGACGGGAGCAGCGTCGGCGGCGGCGGACGCGACGGGAGCGGTGATGCGGACGTGGAGGCGGCGGTGGACCGCGCGATCGCGCAGATCTCGAGCTGGGCGGGGGAGGAGGACCTCGCCTCGCGGATCGTGCTGCGGCGCACCATCGGGCCCGCGGACTTCGCGCGGGACCTCCATTCCTGGCGCGGCAACGCGCTGGGCCCCGCGCACACGCTGCGCCAGTCCGCATTCCTGCGCGGGTCCCAGCGCAGCCGGCGCGTGGACGGGCTGCTCTATGCCGGCGGCACCACCGCGCCGGGGGTGGGCGTACCGATGTGCCTGATCAGCGCGGAGAACGTGCTCAAGCTCGTGCGGGGCGACCGCTCCGACGCGCCCCTGCCCGAGGTGCCCCTGCCCGGCGCCGAGGAGCCAGAACCCCGGACATCGGCACCGTCCACAGATCGTGCCCGGCCCCGCCCCAGCCCGCCAGCAGCGCATCGGCGGCGCGCACGCCCGTGAGCGCCGCCCGCTCCATGAGGGCGACCGGCTCGTCCGTGCGCAGCCAGTCCCCGGCCAGCACGATCCGCGGGTCCGGGGTCCCGACGCCGGGGCGGTCCGCCCACGCCCCGGTCCCGATCAACGGGCAGTCGTCGTGGACGAGCCACTCCTCGTTGACCGGCGCGGCGCCGCGCAGCTCGGGGTGCAGCCGCTCGAGCTGCGCCCGCAGCTCCCGTCGCAGGGCCGGGTCCTCCGCGGTGCGGTGACCGGTGAGCGCATAGGCGTGCAGCTCGCTGACCCCTCCTCCGTGCTCCGCGGCCCAGCGGCCGGCGGTCGCCTCGAAGCGGTCCACGGCGCTCACGTTGTCCAGCGGCCCGTAGCCGCTCGTCCCGAGGAAGGCAGGGGTGTCCGCGGCCAGCGGCCGGTCCCACCACTGCCGCCACACGGCGAACGGCGGGGCGTTGCGCTGGGCCGCGACGCGACGGGCCCACGGCTCCCAGCCGGGGGCGGCGACCTGTGCCCCGGCGACCAGGGCCCGGGCGCTGCGGGGATCCGCGGCGAGGACCACGGCATCGGCCCGGATTTCCTCGTCGTCGACCCGCAGCCGCACGGGGCCGCGGCCCGCGGAGCGCAGCGAGCGCACCTCGACCCCGGTGCGGGCCGTGCCGCCCAGGGCCCGCAGCTGCGCCACGAGCGGGTCCCAGAGGGTCGGGGAGTAGGAGTCCGCCGGGACGTCGAAGACGAGGCCCTCCGCCGAGCCCAGGAAATAGGCGTGGAACATGCCGAGCAGCTCGCCGGCGGAGAACTCCCCGGGATCCGCGAAGAACGAGCGGGCGAAGACCTCGAGGGCGAGGTGGCGCGCGGCGCCGGGGAAGCGGAGCCGGTCCAGGAAGGAGGCCGCGTCCTCGCCGTCGTGGGCCTCGAACGCCTCTGGGAACCGCGCGCGCAGCAGGCCCAGCGCAGCCCTGACGTCGACCCGCAGCAGCTCGCGCAGAGGGAAGCTCTCGCTGCGCAGGGCGAAGGCGGCGACGCTCCACGGAGGCGTGCGCGGGATGTCGCGGAAGCTGTCGCGCGGACCGCCCGCCCGCTGCAGGGGGTAGTCGCCGACGTCCGCGAGCAACGAGAGCGCGGGGTCGGTGCGACGCAGGAGCCCGCGCAGCGTGTAGTACTGGCGGAAGAAGGCGTGGAAGCCGCGGCTCATCGACCGGCCGTCCCCGAGGTCCCACGACCGCGCGCGTCCGCCCCACGTGGCCTCGCGCTCGAGGAGGTGGACCTCGACCCCGCGATCGGCCAGGGCGAGGGCCGCACCGAGCCCGGCGATCCCTCCGCCGATCACGACCGCGGTGCGGCCCCGGAGGTGCGAGATGCCCGCGGCGCCGCGGTGGAGGAGGGCGCGGGGGTCCCGGCCGGGCCTGCGGATCATCCGGCGGCCTCCGGGTCCTCGGCGTCCGCATCGCGGGGGTCCGCCGCGGGGCGGGCGCGCCGCCAGAGCATCATCGTGAGGGTCACCATCGCGAAGCCGAAGCCGAAATCCTCGATCGGGATGTCCCACGGCGCCCGGATGCCGGTGGTCATCGCGTCGTCGTAGAGCACGATCGGATCCGAGAGCTTGGTCAGCCAGCCGTCGACGAGGATCTGGAAGCCCATCACGATCGTCATCGCGATCCAGTAGGCGCCGCTGCGCAGCAGCCCCGTCCGCAGCACGCGCAGCTCGAGCAGCAGCACCAATGCGATGGCGAGCACGGTGAGGATCGTGTACTCAGGCATCGTCCCCCTCCTCCGACCGGGCGGCCGGAACCGGGCCGCGGGAGCCGCGCAGACGGCGCAGGCGGGCCAGCACGGTCTCGACCCCCTCGAGGGTCAGGAGTCCGCAGACCGGAATGACCAGGAAGAACAGCAGCTCTTCGAGCGGGAGCCCGCCGGGGAGCGTGATCCCGGTGATCTTGCCCGGGGCGTACCACCAGTGGCCGCGGTGCACCCCGAGGAGGTCCCAGGCCACGAAGACGAGGACCACGGGGGCGAGGGCGCGCAGCAGCCTGCGGGGGCTGCGGTAGACCCGCGCCCCCAGGACGAGCTCGAGGGGAAGGGTGATCGCGACGCAGGCTGCGAGCAGGATCAGGTACTCAGCCGGCATCGGCCGGACCCGGATGCGCGGCCCACTCGGCGTCCTCGACCGAGAGCTCCCGTGACATGTCGGTCAGGAAGCGGGTGACGATGTCCCTCTCCTGGCTCGTGAGGCGCGCCGCGGCCCGGAACCGGCCTGCCTGCTGACGGCCCATCGTCGACATGGCAGCATCGCGGGTCCCGGGGCGCACCGAGAGCACGGAGCTGCGTCGGTCGCGGGGGTGGGGGCGGCGCTCGATGTGCCCGGCCGCCTCGAGCCGGTCGAGCATCTTCGTCGTCGCTCCGGAGGAGAGGCCCAGATGGGCGCCGAGCGAGCCGGCGGTCGCGAGCTCGTCGCGGTGCGCGCTGATGATGAGGAAGTGCAGGGCCCGCATATCGGTCGAGTTCAGGCGCATGTACGCCTGCGAGGCCCGCGAGAGCTCCTCCTCGACCCGCCGCAGGCCCACGAGCGCCTGCATGAGCGCATCGATCTCCGCGACGGACCGCGCGTCGAGCGCGGAGCGGTCCACGAGCTCGCCGCGAGGGTCGTTCGAATCGATGTCGAAGGCGTGCCACGGCTGCCTCGGGGCCGGGTCGGGGGCTGCATGCATGGTCATAGTGTACTCGGGCTGATACTCTCCGAGAGGTATTCTCACCCGGAAAGCTTCCCCCGAGGATCGGAGGACCCATGATCGTGCACTGCGAGGAGCGCACCGTCAGCCCGGATCGTGCGTCGGTGCTGGCGGAGGTCCAGGTCCTGCTGGATGCTCGGATCGCGGGGTCGGACCGGTACGGCGGCGCGATCCGGGAGCTCTGGGAGCTCGCGGCGCGGCGCGTCGGGGGCGGGAAGCTGCTGCGGCCGATCCTGCTCCTGGACACCTGTGCGGCGCTGCGCCGCGCCGGGCAGCTCGGCGCGGAGGCCCCGGTCGGTGCGGCCGATGCCGCGGTCGTGCTGCGGTGCGCGGCCGCCCTCGAGCTCCTCCACTTCGCCTTCCTGCTGCACGACGACGTCATCGACCACGATCTCGTCCGCCGCGGCGAGGAGAACCTCGTCGGCGAGCTCCACCGCCGGGGGAGCGCGCGCGGCGGGACGCAGAGGAGCCTCCACTGGGCGCGCAGCGCCGGCCTGCTCCTGGGAGATCAGCTGCTCGCGCTCGTGCATCAGGAGGTCGCCCGACTCCGCGTGCCGGAGCGTCGGCGGACGATGCTGCTGGACCTCCTCGACGATGCGGTCGCCGAATCCGCCGCCGGGGAGCTCCTGGACGTCGGCCTCGCCGACGGCATGATCCCGCCGGAGCGGACCGCGGTGATGACGATGACCCGCAGCAAGACCGCGGCCTACAGCTTCGAGCTCCCGCTGGGCATGGCGGCCGTCCTCGCCGGAGCGGATTCCGGGACGACGGACGCCCTGCGCCACGCGGGGCGGTGCGCCGGGACGGCCTTCCAGCTCCAGGACGACCTCCTCTCCGCCTTCGGGGACGAGCGCCTCCACGGCAAGGATCCCTGGAGCGACATCCGCGAAGGGAAGCGGACCCTGCTGATCGAGGCCGCACGAGGGACTCCCGCCTGGCCGCGGATCCAGGAGGCGCTGGGAGGGCAGGAGTCCGGTCCCCGGGACGGCGAGCGCCTGCGCATGCTGCTCGAGCAGTGCGGGGCGCGGGCGCGGGTCGAGGAGGAGATCCGGGCGCAGCTCGCCGCTGCGCGCCGCGCCCTCGCCCCGGCCTCCTCGCCCGTGCCGGCAGAGGTCGCGCAGGTGATCGACCAGCACCTCCGACGGCTCGAGGGGAGATCCCGGTGACCGCCCGCGGAGATCGAGGGACGGACGAGCGACGTGCCCCGCGCCCGCATCCCTGCCCCTGGGCAGGAGCGGAGCCGGGATCGGGGCTGCGCCACGTGGGCGGCTACGAGGCCGCGAGGACGGTGCTGCGCAGCCGCGGCGCCACCACCCAGGCGGGCTTCACGGCCGAGTCGATCCCGCAGGGCCTCCTCGCGCGGCACCCCATCCTGCTGTCCGACGGGCCCGAGCACGACGCCCAGCGTCGCGCGGCCGGGCGGTTCTTCTCCCCATCCCGGGTCGATGCGCAGTACGCGCGGCTCATGGACGATCTGGCGGACCGGCTGGTGGGTGACGCCGTCCGGAAGGGCGGCTGCCGGCCGGAGGAGCTGGCCCTCCACTACGCCGTCGGGGTGACCCGGGAGGCCGTGGGGCTCACGCACGCCCCGCTCCCGGCGATGTCGCGGCGCCTGGAGGGCTTCCTGCGCCAGCCGCCCTTCGACCTCGCCCGCCCCGGTCTGGGACGGACCCGGGTGCAGTGGGCCGCCGCGGCCTGGCGGGGGCTCGTGCCGCTCGCGCGCTTCCACGTGTGCGACGTCCTACCCGCGGTGCGCTCCCGGCGCCGACACCCGAGGGCGGACCTCGTGAGCCACCTGATCGCCGAGGGCTGCTCGCGCACGGAGATCCTCGTCGAATGCGTGACCTATGCGACCGCGGGCATGATCACGACCCGGGAGTTCGCCGTTATGGCGCTGTGGCATCTGCTCGAGCGCCCCGAGCTCGCCGATCGCTTCCGGCGGGCGGACCGGACCGGTCGCCTCGCGATCCTGCGGGAGATCATCCGGCTCGAGCCCGTGGTCGGGCACCTCTACCGGCGGGTGCGCCGCCCGATCCACCTCCCCGAGGGGCCGGACCTCGCCCCCGGCGACCTCGTGGACCTGTGCGTCGCCGAGGCCAATCTCGACCCCGCGCTGGGGCCGCGCACGACGGGGCTCGAACCGTGCCGCCCCCTGCCGCGGGGAGCGGCAGGGGGCGGGCTGAGCTTCGGGGCGGGGGAGCACCGGTGCCCCGGAGAGCACCTCGCCCTCGTCGAGACGGCAGTGCTCCTGGGCAGGATCCTCCAGGAGGGGCCGCGGCTGCGGACCCCGCCCCGCGTCTCTTGGGACCAGCTCGTCGCCGGGTACCGGCTGCGCGGCGCGGTGCTGGGCTTCAGCCCTTCGGGGTCCGCGTCTCCGCGCTGATGAACCAGGCCTGCTGCTCGAGCTTCTCGATGATGCCGTGCAGGATGTCGGCCGAGGTCGGATCGGCCTCGTCGACCTCGTCGTGCACCGCGCGCATGGTCGCGACCGTCGCCTCGATCGCGGCGGTCATGCGGTCGATCGCGTCGTGCGTGAGGATCTCGCCCTCGGGGAACTCGGCGATCGAGGTCTGCTCCGCGATGGTGGCGGGCCGGCCGTCCGGGACGGCGTGCAGGGCGCGCATGCGCTCGGCCACGTCGTCGCCGCCGGCGCGTGCGATGTCCACGACCTCGTCGAGGTTCAGATGGAGGTCGCGGAAGTTCGGGCCCACGATGTTCCAGTGCGCCTGCTTGCCGACCAGCTGCAGTGCCGTGAGGTCCACGAGCACGCTCTGCAGGTTCTTCGCAAGCGCATCGGTCGCGAGGAAGCCGTTCTCGGCGTTCTCCGGCTGCGTGGTCGCGGCGCCTGCGGGATCCGGGATGGTGGTGTCGGACATGGGACTCCTCCTCGTCGTGACGACCCCGGGCCGGAGGATCTCTCCGCCCGGACGGGCCGTGGGATGCGAACTCCTCGTACGTCACAGGACGGTAACGACATCGTGCGGGCTCGGCAAGCGCGGCCGACCCGCCGGTCGGCACCGTCGATGTCCGGATCGCGTCTACGACCGGATCGCGTCGATGACCTTGATCCGGGTCGCGATGAGCGCGGGCAGCGCCCCGGCGAGGATGCCGACCGCCGTCGCCGCGACCAGCCCGATGACCACCGCGGAGACGGGGAAGGGCGGCAGGTCCACCAGCCCCATGGTCCGGAACGCGTCCTGCGTGAACGGCGCCCGGACCAGGGCGACCGCCCCGCCCACGCCGACCGCCCCGGCGAGCACGGTCGCGACCACGGACTCCATCAGCACGCCCATGAACACGCGCGCGCCCGTCGCCCCGTAGGAGCGGCGGATCCCGATCTCCCGCACCCGGTACCGCACCGTCACCAGGGAGATGTTCACCAGGCCCAGGGCGCCCAGCAGCAGGATCACCAGGGCGATCACGATGATCGCCGTCTTCAGCGCGTCGAAGGCGGACATGTCGTCGAAGCCCATGCTGTACACCTCGAAGCTGCCGACCGGGGTCTCGCGCAGGGCGGAGCCCAGCCGCGCGGTGACCGCATCGGCCGACTCCGGGGGAACCCAGATCCGGTACTCGCCGTAGGCGAGATCGCTCTCCTGCAGGCCGGGCAGCTCGAGCGCCGACTCCCGGGGCGTGTACAGCATCGCGCCCTCCATGCCGACCCCCTCCGGGGCGGGCAGGACGCCGACGACGAGCACCTCCGCGCTCTCCTGGCCGACCTGGGCGAGCAGGGTGATGGTGGAGCCGCCCACCTCCGGCCGGCCCAGCAGCTCCCACATCTCGGCGTTGATGACCACCGCGGGCGCCAGGCGCCGGGAATCGGAGTCCGCGAGCCAGCGGCCCTGCTCCGGTCGGAGCCGGTACATGGTCGCGTAGGCCGGATCCACGGCCGTGACCTGCACGCTGCGCACCCCGGAGGTTGTCTGGTACCGCAGGCCGAGATTCGTGTAGCGGGTGCGCTGGTCGATGCCGAGCCGGTCGATCTCGCCGAGCACGTGCGCATCCTTCTCCTGCGCGGTCACCTCCTCGCCGCCGCTGGTCGACATCACCGACAGCACGGTGGGGCGCCCGGCATAGGTCTCCACGGACTGCTCGACGGAGGCCGACAGCATCCCGCCCGCGCCCAGCACCGCGGTCAGCGCGAACACGCTGAAGGCCACGCCGATGAGGGAGAGCATGATGCGCCCCTTGTTGACGCGCAGCTCGCCGTAGGCCTCGACGACCGAGGCGATCAGCCCGGTCATGCGATCGCCTCCCGGGGGCCCGCCGATGCGGACGCACCGGCTCCCGTCCTCGCATCGGCGGCGGCCCCCTCCCCGGCGACGGCCTCGCGGCCCTCGCGGATCCCGGAGGTCGCCAGCAGCGCCTCGCGGGCGTGGGCGGAGTCGACGTCGTGCAGCACCCCCGCGTCCAGCAGGTAGGAGCGCTGGGAGCGGGCGGCGACCTGCAGGTCGTGGGTGATGGTCACGAGAGCGGCCTCGGAGTCCTTCGCGATCTCGTCGAGCAGGCCCATCACGGCCTCGCCGGTGGTGACGTCGAGGGCGCCGGTGGGCTCATCGGCCAGGATCAGGCGGGGGCGGCGGACCAGAGCGCGGGCCACGGCCACGCGCTGCTGCTCGCCGCCGGAGAGGCGTCCGGGCTTCTGGTGGGCGCGATCGGCGAGCCCTACCCGGTCGAGCATCTCGAGGGCGGTCCGCTCGCGGCGCCAGAACTGGCCGGCGGTCCCGTACATCAGCGGCATCATCACGTTCTCCAGCGCGGTGCGCCCCTCGAGCAGGTTGAACTGCTGGAAGACGAAGCCGATGGAGCGTCCTCGCATGCGGGCGCGGCGACGGTCGGACAGGCGGGTCGTCTCGACGCCGTCGAAGAGGATCTGCCCGGTGGTCTGCCGGTCGATGAGGCCCAGCAGGTTCAGCAGGGTCGACTTCCCGGAGCCGGAGCGGCCCACGACCGCCACGTGCTCGCCCACGTCGACGGTGAGGTCGACGCCCCGCAGGATGTGGAGGTCCTCGCGGCTGGGGAGGCGGACGGTGCGGGTGACGGCGTGCAGCTGCAGAAGGGTGGACCGGTCGGCGGGCGCGGCGCTCACCAGACCTCCATCCCCTCGCCGTACATCCCGTCCTCGGGGTTGTCGACGCCCGGCACGAACTGGAGGACCTCCTGGCCCTCCTCGAGCCCCTCGGCGATCTCCACGATCCCGTCGCCGCGCAGGCCCAGCACCACCTCGGTGCGCACCGGTTCCCCGGTGGCCGGATCGAGCAGGTAGACCGCGCCGTCCGCCAGCTCGCCCTCCACCGCGGTGGTGGGCACCGTGAGCACGCCGGTGCGCGACCCCAGGTCGACGCTCACGTCGACCGACAGGCCGGGCACGATCTTCGTGCCGTCCGGCACGGGGCACAGCAGCTGCGCGGAGGCGGCGGCGGGGGTCTCGGCCGCGGGATCGATCTCTCCCATGCCCTCCTCGCCGCCCGTGGGCCGGGGGCTCTCGCCGCCGCCCTGCTTCTCGTCGATGCTCGAGCCCTCGCAGACGATCGGCTCCGCGGCCGTGGGCAGGGCCGCGGTCGCCTTCACCTCGAGGTCCAGCAGGCTGAGCTGCTGCTCCGGGGTGAGGTCCGCGACGATCGAGTAGGTGCCGGGGGACAGCATGCCGACCTGGTCGCCGACGCTCAGCTGCTGGCCCACGGTGACGCCCAGGTCCTCGACGGTGCCGGAGTCCTTCGCGTGCAGCGTGTAGTAGCGGTACTTCGTCTCCTGCTCCTCGGGCTCCGGGGCCGGCAGCGGCTGCCCGTTCTCGTCGAGCTCGGGCGCGGCCGGGGCGGGGGCCTCGGGCTCCTGGGCGACGCGGACCTGGAGGACGCGGGCGCCCTCCTCGATCCTGTCCCCGTCCTCGACCCAGATCTTGTTGATCTCACCGGCATCGGCCGCGACGATCTTCTCCCCCTCGTCGGCGCGGACCGTCCCGGCCAGCTCGAGCACGGAGGCGATGTCGCCGCGCTGCGCGGGCACCATCGCGTACTCGTCGAAGGACACGTTCGGGGTGATCTCGTCGCCGGGCTGGGCGATGCCCTCCCCGCCGGAGAAGAAGGCCATCTTCCCCAGCGCCAGGGCGATGAGCGCGAAGATCGCCATCCAGACGATCGGGAAGACGTAGCGGCGGATCGTTTCCATGAGTCCCCTTCATCGACGCCCAGGTCAGCCGGGGCGCGGTGCCGTGCCCGGAGGTCCCCCGCGGGCTGAGCCGACCCTATGACACCGGTGTGGCCTGCGCCATCCGCCCGTAGGCTGATGTCCATGAGCGGAACGTCGAGACATCCGGACGGTGATGGCACCCAGGTCCACCTCGGACCCCTCGTGGAGGCGGTCGGGCGACAGGGCCTGGGGGTGCGGGCGATCCACGTGCACCGCGCCGGCACGCCGGAGAAGGCCGATGCGGTCCACCGATTCGTCGAGGACACCGTCGAGAACGTCTACTCGGTCTCGAAGACGGTCACCGCGCTGGGCGTCGGGATCGCCGCGGAGGAGGGCCTGCTCGCTCCCGACGACCTGCTGGTCGATCATCTCGACGGGATGAGCGATCTGCCGCGGGAGGCGCTGGGCGAGGGCGTGGACAGGATCCGGCTGCGGCATCTGCTGAGCATGACCGGAGGTAGCCCCGTGCTCATGTTCGAGCAGGAGGAGCGCGACGACCCGGACCCGGCGGCCCTGTTCCTCGGGGCCGATGTCGAGCACGAGCCGGGCAGCCGCTTCGTGTATTCCAACGGCGGGGTGCACATGCTCGCCCGCGTCGTCGAGGCGCGGTCGGGCCTGACCCTGCGCGACTACCTGATGCCGCGCCTGTTCGAGCCGCTCGGGATCGTGAACCCGCAGTGGCACACGACCGTGGACGGGAGCACCTGGGGAGCGACCGGGCTGCATCTGCGCAGCGGGGATATGGCCCGGATCGGCGCGCTCCTGCTGGCGCGCGGTACGTGGAGCGGGGTCGGCGGTGGGGCCGACGGCGCGTCGCAGCAGCTGGTCCCCGGATCGTGGATCGACCGCCTGCACGCGGAGGCGGCGTGGGTGTCCACCGGAGACGCCGATCCGGAGAACCGTCAGTACGGCTGGGGCGTCTGGCGGTGTACTCCCGAGGGCGCCTGGCGGGCCGATGGCGCCTACGGCCAGTTCCTCGTCGTCCTGCCCGAGCAGGGCGCGGTGGTGACCGTCTCCTCCCGCCACGAGGACAGCCCCACCCAGGACATCCTCCGCGCGATCTGGGAGCACCTGCTGCCGCAGCTGTGACGACGCATTCGGGAGCGCCCTGCCTGCTGCCCGGCGGAGTCACGCCGCGCGCGGCGGGGCGGAGCTGTCCTGCCCCACCCACTGCGCGGGGACGGCTTCAGCGCGCCCCGATCGGCAGGGCGCGCTCGAGCGCCGCCCGCCACGGGTCGAGGTCCCAGCCCTGCTCGGCGACCCATCCGTCCTCGAAGTAGGTGTCCGTGTAGCGATCCCCGGGATCGCACAGCAGCGTGAGGACCGATCCGGTCTCGCCCCGCTCCCGCATGCGCGTGATCAGCTGTGCGGCCGCGACCAGGTTCGTCCCCGTGGACGCTCCCACCCGCCGGCCCAGGCGCTCGGAGAGGAAGCGGGCCGCCGCGACCGAGGCCGCGTCCGGGACCGAGATCATCCGGTCGACGACGCCGGGGACGAAGCTCGGCTCCACCCGTGGGCGACCGATCCCCTCGATCCGGGAGCCCCTGCCGGTGGTGACGGTCGCATCGCCGTGCACCCAGCCCTCGAAGAAGGCGGAGTTCTCGACGTCGGCGACGCACAGCGAGGTGGGGAGCCGGCGATAGCGCAGCAGGCGGCCGAAGGTCGCGCTCGTCCCGCCGGTGCCGGCGCCGACCACGATCCAGCGCGGCACGGGGTGCGGCTCGAGCTCCATCTGCGCCAGGGCGCTCACCGCGATCGAGTTGTTCCCGCGCCAGTCGGTGGCGCGCTCGGCATAGGTGAACTGGTCCATGAACAGCCCGCCCCGCTCTTGCGCCAGGCGCCGCGCCTCCGAGGCCATCGACGCGGCGTCCTCCACCACGTGGCAGCGGCCGCCCGCGGCCTCGATCAGCGCGATCTTGCGTGCGCTGGTGCCGCGGGGGACCACGGCGATGAAGGGGATGTCCAGCATCCGTGCCACGTGCGCCTCGCTCACCGCGGTGGAGCCGGAGCTCGCCTCGATCACCGGCATGCCGGGCCGCAGCGTCCCGCCCACCAGTGCGAACAGGAACAGCGAGCGGGCCAGGCGGTGCTTGAGGCTGCCGGAGGCGTGGGTGGACTCGTCCTTGAGGTACAGCTGGATGTCCCAGCTGGTCGGCAGGTCCAGACGCACGAGGTGCGTGTCCGCGCTGCGGCGGCCGTCCGCGTCGAGGCGGTGGATCCGCTCGGCGACCCAGGCGCGCAGGGCATCGTCGCTGCGATCCACGTCCCGCAGGGGTTCCGGCCACATCGTGCTCGCATCCATGGCGGAACCGTATCCGGTCCTGCCCGACGCCCGCCCGGGAACGATCCTCCTGCCCTGGAACGATCCATCGGCCCGCCTCGTGTCTGCTGGGTCTCGACGGCGCCGGCCGGGCCTCCCGCCGGTCTCCGGGGAGGCATAGCGTGGAGCCATCACGGGCGCTCCGCCCCCGGGGCGCCGGCTCGCACATCCTCATCCTCAGGAGGACCTCATGGCCCGGACCTCGCTCGCCCGACTGCTCGTCACCCAGCTGCGCGATATGGGGGTGGAGCGCATCTACGGCCTGGTCGGCGACTCGCTGAACCCGGTCGTCGACGCGGTCCGCACCACGGAGGGTATCGACTGGGTGCATGTGCGCAACGAAGAGGCCGCCGCGTTCGCCGCCGGTGCGGAGGCCCGGCTGACGGGGAAGCTCGCCGTCTGCGCGGGCTCCTGCGGCCCCGGGAACACGCATCTGATCCAGGGTCTGTTCGACGCGCACCGCGACGGGGCGCCCGTCCTCGCGATCGCCTCCCACATCCCGAGCTCCAAGATCGGCACCGGCTTCTTCCAGGAGACGCACCCGGAGATCCTCTTCCAGGAGTGCTCGCACTTCGCGGAGATGGTGAACTCCGGTCCGCACGGCGCGACCCTGCTGCATGTGGCCGCGCAGACCGCGATCGCGAAGAGGGGCGTGTCCGTCCTGGTCCTGCCCGGCGACGTGGCCGATGAGGAGGTCGAGGGCCCGCTGACCAAGGACCTCGCCCTCGAGCTGGGCCGGGTCCTCCCGGCGCAGTCCCGCATCGAGGAGCTCGCCCGGCTCATCGACCAGGCCCGCACCGTCACCCTCTTCGCCGGAGCCGGCGTCGAGGGCGCCCGCGAGGAGGTGCTCGAGCTCGCCGCGAAGATCAAGGCGCCCATCGGCCATGCCTTCGGCGGGAAGGAGTGGATCCAGTACGACAATCCCTTCGACGTGGGCATGAGCGGGCTGCTGGGCTACGGCGCCTGCTACGAGGCGATGCATGAGGCGGACCTGGTCCTGCTGCTGGGCACCGACTTCCCCTACACCGAGTTCCTGCCCGGCGGCGAGGGCGCGAAGATCGTGCAGGTCGACCAGGACGCCTCCCGGCTGGGACGCCGTGTGCCGCTGGACCTCGCGCTGCACGGCGACGTGGCCCTCACCCTGCAGCAGGTGCTGCCGCGGATCGCGGAGAAGCGCGACAACCGCTTCCTGGCCCGGCAGCTGAAGGCCCACCACAAGGCGCTCGCCGGGGTGGTCTCCGCGTACACGAAGAACGTCGAGAGGATGAAGCCCATCCATCCTGAGTTCGTGGCCGCGACCCTCGACGACCTCGCGGCCGAGGACGCGGTGTTCACGGTGGACACCGGGATGTGCAACGTGTGGGCGGCCCGCTACATCACCCCCAACGGGAAGCGCCGCGTGTTCGGCTCCTGGCACCACGGGACCATGGCGAACGCGCTGCCGCAGGCGATCGGCGCCTCCGCCTCGCACCCGGGCCGGCAGGTGATCTCTCTGTCCGGCGACGGGGGCCTCGGCATGCTCATGGGCGAGCTGCTCACGGTGCGCCTGCACGACCTGGACACGAAGATCATCGTCTTCAACAACTCGAGCCTGGGCATGGTGAAGCTCGAGATGCTGGTCGAGGGCATCCCCGACCACGAGACCGACCATGCACCCGTGGACTTCGCCGCGATCGCGCAGGGCGCCGGCATCCCCTCGGTGCGCATCACCGATCCGAAGCGGCTGCGCGGCGAGCTGGCGAAGGCGCTGAAGACGCCTGGACCGGTGCTCGTGGACGTCGTCACCGATCCTCATGCCCTGTCGATGCCGCCCAAGATCACCGCACAGCAGATCCGCGGCTTCGCGATGGCCTCGACCAAGGTGGTCCTCGCCGGCGGCGTGGGGAAGATGCTCGACATGGCCTCGACGAACCTGCGGAACATCCCCCGCTGATCCGCGCCGGGCGCTCCCGTGCGGCGACACGCCCGCCGCGGTCGCAAAGCTTCGGCAAAGCGCGGGGCTGGACTTCGCCGGATCGCGTGACGCGGCACGAGCGGTGCGTCACCGTGGGAACGCGCTGTCCGCCGTCGCGCGCGGGAGATCCCGTGCGCTCGGATACCTGGTCGGCGTGGCATCGGCCCTGTCCCCGCCCGACCGAGGAGTCCCCATGGCGATCACCGCCCCCCGCACGAACACCCACCGCGCCGAGGGCGGCGCCGTCCTGTTCCGCGGCGCCCGCGTGTTCTCGAAGCTCGCGGCCGTGACCGGCGGCGCCCTCGTCGCCGCCGGCCTGAGCGTCGCCGGCACCACGGCCGCCCAGGCCGATGGCACCGTCTGGGACAGGGTCGCCCAGTGCGAGTCCGGCGGCGACTGGTCGATCAACACGGGCAACGGCTACTACGGCGGCCTGCAGTTCTCGAAGTCGACCTGGCGGGCCTTCGGCGGCACCGAGTACGCCTCCACCGCCGACAAGGCGTCCAAGGCGGAGCAGATCGCCGTCGCCCAGCGCACCCTCGCCCAGCAGGGGCCGGGCGCCTGGCCGGTGTGCAGCAAGCGCGCAGGCCTGACGAAGGAGAACGGCGGCGCGGACCGCAACGCCCAGCCGGGCGGCTCCTCCTCCGGCGGCTCGAGCTCCGGCGGCTCGAGCAGCTCCGCGAAGCTCGCGGTCGACGGGAAGTTCGGCCCCGCCAGCACCCGCGCCCTGCAGAAGTGGGTGGGTGTCTCGCAGGACGGCTCGCTGTCGCGCTCGGACATCCGGGCGCTGCAGTCGAAGATCGGCGCGGATGCGGACGGGAAGATCGGCCCGGAGACGACCCGCAAGCTGCAGGCCGCGATCGGCGCCCCGCAGAACGGCGCCCGTGACTTCCGCACCAGCTCCTCGACCGTGAAGGCCCTGCAGACCTTCCTCAACACCGGGCAGAAGGGCTCCTCGACCGGCTCCTCCGGTGGTTCGAGCTCCTCTGCGGACCTCGCCGTGGATGGGAAGTTCGGGCCGAGGACCACGCGCGCCGTGCAGGCGTGGATCGGCGTCTCCCAGGACGGCTCGCTGTCGCGCTCGGACGTCCGCGCGCTGCAGTCGAAGGTCGGCGCCGGGGTCGACGGCAAGATCGGCCCGGAGACGACGCGGAAGGTGCAGGATGCGGTCGGTGCGCACCGCAACGGCGCCCGCGATTTCCGCGACGACTCCGCGACGGTCAAGCAGCTCCAGCGGTACCTCAACGCGCGCTGATCGGTCCGGCACATCGCCGCCGGGCATGGATCGGTCGGGTACCCGGGGCTCGGCCGATGCCTGCGATCGGACCGGGACGGAGAGGGAAGGTGCTTCGGCAGGACGCGTACATGATGTACGTCATGTACCAGTTCTCCGGAGGCCCCTTCGCTTCCCGGATCGGCGGGGGACGGGCTCGGTGGTCCGGAAGATCCTGAACGGGAGCCCCTTCGTTCCCGGGGCAGGTCCCGGCCTCCCTCTCGGCGCCGACTCGGGAAGCTCGTCGCCTCAGGGGATCTGCCCCGGGGAGGGACGCCGCTCCGGAGACCCTCGTCGGGAGAGGTGATCCTGCGGGGACCCTCGCCTCGTGCGCAGCCTCGTCGTCGCGGAACCGCGCCGTCATCGCGGAACCGCGCCGTCATTGCGCTCGCGCCGACAGCGCGCACCGGTCCGGGCGTTCCGGCCTTCCCTGCCGCCCCTTCCGCGGCGCCGCTCGTCACGCGTCCGCGCCCGAGGACCGAGGTCCCTTCCCTGCACGCATCTGCGTCTCTAGACTCAGCTTCGTGACGCAGATTCGGGTGAGAGATGCCGCGGCCTTCCTCGGGGTCAGCGATGACACCGTGCGCCGGTGGATCGAGAAGGGGCGGCTCGAGGCCGCGACCGACGCCTCCGGGCGGACCGTCCTCGAGGGCCTCGACGTGGCCCGACTGGCCCGGGAGAACGCGGTGACCCCGCAGCTGGACGGCGGCGGCCTGTCCTCCGCCCGCAACCAGTTCGTCGGCCTCGTGACGAGGGTCGTCCTGGACACGGTCATGGCGCAGGTCGAGATGCAGTGCGGCCCGCTGCGGGTCGTCTCGCTCATGAGCAGCGAGGCGGCGCGCGAGCTCGGGCTCGAGCCGGGCACGGTCGCGAGAGCCATGGTGAAGGCGACCCAGGTCGTCATCGAAGCGCCGGGCCCGGCCGTCGTCGAGTCCGGGAGCCGGGCATGAGAGCTGCGCTCTCCGCGAGGCAGGAGGGGCACCCGCCCGCCGCGCAGCTCCCCTCCGCCCGGCTCCGCGCCTTCCTCCGTCCCGTCGTCGTCCCTCGCGTCTCCGAGCGCCGCGGCGCTGCCGTCCGTCGTACCGCCGCCGCGCTGGCTCTCGTCCTCGGGGCCGCGGGCTGCGCCGGCCCCGGTGGTGAGGCGACGTCCGCATCGGACGGTCCCGGTCGCGCCGAGACCGTCCTCACCGTCTACGCGGCCGCCTCCCTCCAGGAGCCCTTCGAGGAGCTGGGGGAGGAGTTCGAGGCCTCGCACGACGGCGTCGAGGTCGAGTTCAGCTTCGCAGGATCCTCGACGCTCCTCGAGCAGATCCGGCAGGGCGCCCCGGCGGACGTGTTCGCCTCCGCGGACGCGAGGACCATGGACGCGCTGGCCGAGGAGGAGATGCAGGGCACCGATCCGGTGGACTTCACCTCCAACACGCTCATGATCGCCGTTCCCGCCGGGAATCCGGCCGGGGTCACGGGCCTCGCCTCCCTCGCAGGCCCGGGACTGAACCTGGTGATCTGCGCGCCGGAGGTCCCCTGCGGCGCCGCGACCGCGAAGGTCGAGGAGGCCGCGGGCGTGGACCTCGCCCCGGTCAGCGAGGAGCAGTCGGTGACCGACGTGCTGAACAAGGTCACCAGCGGCGAGGCCGATGCGGGCCTCGTCTACGTCACCGACGTGCAGAAGGCCGGCGACGCCGTCGAGGGGCTCGCCTTCCCCGAATCCGCCGCCGCCGTGAACACCTATCCGATCGTGACCCTCCGGGGAGCCGCGGACCCGGAGCTGGGCCAGGAGTTCGTGGATCTCGTGACCGGCGAGACAGGGCAGGCGGTGCTCGGCGAGCACGGCTTCACCAGGCCCTGAGATGAGGACGCTGCCTCGCTGGGTGCTGCTCCCTGCGCTGCTGGGTGCCCTGTTCGTGCTCGCCCCGCTCGCGGCGATGGCCTCGCGCGTGCGCTGGGCCGACTTCTGGGCGCTGATCTCGAGCGACTCCGCCCTCGCCGCGCTGCGGCTGAGCCTGCTCACCTCCGGGACCGCGGCGCTGCTGTGCGTGCTGCTCGGGGTCCCGATGGCGCTCGTCCTGGCGCGCACCCGCCTGCCCGGCCTGGGCCTGCTGCGCGCCCTGGTCCTGATCCCGCTCGTGCTCCCGCCCGTGGTCGGCGGCATCGCGCTGCTGTACACCTTCGGACGGCAGGGTCTGCTGGGCCGCCACCTGGAGGCCTTCGGCCTGCAGATCGCGTTCTCGAGCGCCGCGGTGGTGATCGCGCAGACCTTCGTGGCGCTGCCGTTCCTGGTGATCAGCCTCGAGGGAGCGCTGCAGACCGCAGGCACCCGGTACGAGGCCGCGGCGGCGTCCCTCGGGGCGAGTCCGTCGCGCGTGCTGATGCAGGTGACGCTGCCGCTCGTGCTGCCGGCGCTCGCCTCCGGCACGGTGCTGTCCTTCGCCCGGGCCCTCGGCGAGTTCGGCGCGACCATCACCTTCGCCGGCAGCCTGCAGGGCACCACCCGCACGCTGCCGCTGGAGATCTACCTCCAGCGCGAGGGCGATCCGCAGGCCGCGGTCGCGCTGTCCTTCGTGCTCATGGTCGTCGCGATGCTGGTCATCGCCCTCGCCCGCAGAAGGCTCCCGGCATGAGCCTGTCCGTGCGGGCCACGGTCCCCGAGCGGGGGCTGGACGTATCGCTCGAGGTCGCGACGGGGGAGACCCTCGCGGTCGTGGGCCCCAACGGCGCGGGGAAGTCGACGCTCCTGTCGCTCATCGCGGGGACGCTGCATCCCGTCGGGGGCCGGATCCTGCTGGACGGACGCCTCCTCGCCGCGGACGGCGTCCACGTCCCCCCGCATGCCCGGGGGGTGACGACCCTGACCCAGGATCCGGTGCTGTTCCCGCATCGGACCGTGCTGGGCAACATCATGTTCCCGCTGCGTGCGCAGGGGGTGCCGCGGGGACGGGCGCGAGCGGTCGCGGAGCATCGGCTCGAGGAGGTCGGCCTCGCCCCGCTCGCGCGGCGGCGTCCCGCGCAGCTCTCCGGCGGGCAGGCGCAGCGGGTCGCGATCGCCCGGGCGCTCGCGGCGGATCCGCGCCTGCTGCTGCTGGACGAGCCGATGGCCGCGCTCGACGTCGACGTGGCCCCTGCCCTGCGGGAGCTGCTGGGACGCTTCCTCGCCGGGCGCACCGCGGTGATCGTCACGCATGACGTGCTCGATGCGGTGACGCTCGCGGACCGGATCGCGGTGCTCGAGGACGGACGGCTGGTCCAGGAGGGCCCGACCGCGGAGCTCCTGGCCCGTCCGCGCAGCGTCTTCGCGGCGCGATTCGCGGGCCTGAACCTGCTGCGCGGCCGATGGGACGGCGGCGGGGTGCGGCTGAGCGGCGGGGAGCGGATCCCGGCGACCGCGGCCGAGGCGATCGGCGAAGGGGATGAGACGCACCTCGTGCTGCGGCCCTCCGCCGTGACGGTCCTCGCGGGCGGAGCGGCAGAGGGCGCCGCCGCGGGAGGCCGTGCCGGGAGCGAGCCTGCGGCAGAGCGCTCTGCGAGGCTGCCCCGGCGGGTCCTGGCCCTCGAGCCGCTGGGCGATCTGGTGCGGGTGCGCACCGAGGGGTTGTTCGCGGATGTCCTGCCGCACGCCGTGACGGAGCTCGGACTGCGGCCGGGCGCGGAGATCACCCTGGAGGTCGCCGCGGCGGAGGCGACGGCGTACCGCATCCGGTGAGGGGCTCGATGCCGCCTCGTGCACCGCGGCGCGGGGGGAGGCCCTGGCCCCTGCACGCCGGGTGCACGGGAATCCACCCCGTCGTTCACCCCGGCGCGCTCCCGCCGGCACCGGGTCCCCCCGGGATTCGTCGATAGCCTGGCGGAGCCGCGGCCGTCCCCTCCGGGATCTGCCGCATCTCTCGAGGGCTGTCGGGGAGAGGCCCGTCGCCACCAGCGTGTGATCAGGAGAATCCGTGCCCCACCTCGCCTCCGGTCCAGCCGATCTGTCCGGGATCGTCAAGGCCTATGACATCCGCGGCGTCGCCGGGGTCCAGCTGACCGAGGAGGTCGCCCGTGCCCTCGGTGCAGCAGCGGCGGACCACCTCGGTGCGACCAGGCTGATCCTCGCCCATGACATGCGGCTGTCCTCGCCGGCGCTGTCGGACGCGTTCGCCGACGGCGCCGCCCTGCGGGGCGCGGTGGTGGCCTTCAGCGGTCTGAGCTCGACGGATCAGCTGTACTGCGCGAGCGGCGTGCACCGGGCGGCGGGGGCGATGTTCACGGCCTCGCACAACCCGGCCCCCGACAACGGGATCAAGCTGTGCCGGGCGGGAGCGAAGCCGATCAGCCGGGATACCGGGCTCGCCGCGATCCAGGCCCGGGCCGAGGCGTACCTGGACGCGGGGGAGATCCCGGCGGTGCCCGGTGGGCGTCGCGAGGAGCTGGACACGCTCGAGGAGTACCTCGGGACCGTCCTCGGCCTGGTCCCGATCCCCGAGGGTCGCCCCCTGCGGGTGGTCGTCGATGCCGCCAACGCGATGGCCGGCCATACGGTGCCCCCGCTCGCGGAGCGTCTGAGCGGCATCGAGGTCATCGGCCTGTTCTTCGAGCTCGACGGCACGTTCCCGAACCATGAGGCGAATCCGCTGGACCCCGCGAACCTGCGGGACCTGCAGGCCGCCGTCGTGGCGGAGGGGGCGGATCTGGGGCTGGCGTTCGACGGAGACGCCGACCGCTGCTTCGTGGTGGACGAGACCGGTCGTGCGGTGCCGGCATCGACGATCACGGCGCTGATCGCCGAGCGGGAGATCGCCCGTGCCCGGGCGGCGGGGGAGGAGTCCCCGGCGGTGGTCGCGAACCTGGTGTCCTCCCGCCACGTGCAGGAAGCGATCGAGGAGGCCGGCGGGCGCCGGATCCGGTCGCAGGTGGGGCATTCGCTGATCAAAGAGCTCATGGCGCGGGAGAATGCGGTCTTCGGCGGGGAGCATTCGGCGCATTACTATTTCCGGGACTTCTTCTTCGCCGACTCCGGGATGCTGGCGGCGCTGCATGTGCTGGCGGCTCTGCGGGAGTTCGACGGTCCGGCGTCCGCGCTGGTGGCCCGGCACGATCCGTATGCCGCGAGCGGGGAGATCAACTCGAGGGTCGTCGATGCCGCCGCCTCGCGGGAGGCGGTGCGTGCGCACATGCTCGCCATGGCGGAGGCGGCGGGGGACGTCCTGGAGGTCGATGACCTCGACGGGATGACGGTGGCGTGCTGGGACGACGAGGCGCCGCCGGAGGAGCGATGGTGGTTCAGCCTGCGCTCCTCGAACACGGAGCCGCTGCTGCGCCTGAACGTGGAGGCCGCGGTCGCCTCGACCATGGAGCGCGTCCGGGACGAGGTCCTGGCCGTCATCCGCGCCGATGCCGCCGCTGCCGTGGACGCACCGGCTCCGGGGATGACATCATGATCGCGCCCGTGGATGCCCTGCGGGCGGCGGGGGGTGCCGTCGGGGGCTTCTGCGGCGTCCGGGGGAGGTTGCGATCTGGTCACGGGCGGGGCGTGGGAGGCGTCGAGCCGCGCGGCGGGGCCGTGACCAGCGTCGACGCCGGGCGAGGTGTGCACCGCTTTCTGACTTCTACTCATCGGTAACCCGCGCCCCCATCCTAGGATGACCATGACTGTGTTCTCTGCTGCCTCACGATCGGTGCTACTCGGTGACCATTGAAGACTTCCTCCGGATGCTGCTGCGCAATGCGCTGCTGATCATCGTGGTCGCCGTGATCGGCGCCGCCGCCGGCATCGGGCTCTCGTTCACGCAGCCCCGCGTCTACACCGCGAGCGCTCTGGGGTATGTGTCCGCGAGCGCCCAGATCGATGCAGAGGGCAACCCGATCACGCAGGCGAGCGGGAACATGGAGTTCCAGTACGCCAAGGCGCAGTCCTACCTTCCGCTGTTCAACACCCGCGCGGTGGGCCAGCGGGTCGTGGACCAGCTGGGGCTGTCGCAGAGCGCGGACGCGGTCGCCGGCTCCCTCCAGACCACCCTCGATCCGAACGCCCCGATCATCACGGTCACCGCCTCCGCGGGAAGTCCGCAGGAGGCCTCCGACATCGCCAACGCCGCGGTGGAGGCGACCGCGGAGGAGGCGCTCTCCCTCGAGACGGGCGGGAACTCCGACGCCGCCGTCACCGTCAAGCTCGTCCCGTATCAGAACGCGCTCGTGCCCGGTGCCCCGGTGTCCCCGGACCGGAAGGTGTACCTGGCCGCGGGCCTCGCCGCCGGCGTGCTGCTCGCCCTGGTGATCGCGTGGATCCGGGACCGCAACGACAGCCGGGTGCGCACGCTCAAGGACCTCGCCGCCGTCACCGACGCACCGCTGCTGGGCACCCTGCCCGAGGACAAGGACCTCTCCCGGAACAAGGACGGCCGGCTCGGCGAGCCCACGGGCTTCGCGGCCCGCGAGGCGATCCGCAAGCTGCGCACGAACCTGCGCTACGTCGACGTCGACAACCCGCCCCGCTCGATCGTCGTGACCTCGAGCGCCCCCGGGGAGGGCAAGTCCACGGTGTCCGCGAACCTGGCCCGGGTGATGGCCCGCGCCGGACAGCCCACCCTGCTCATCGACGCCGATCTGCGTCGCCCCATGGTCGCGAAGGAGTTCGGGATCGACGGCTCCGTGGGCCTCGCCCAGGTGCTCGCCGGAGCGGTCACCCTCGAGGACGCGATGCAGGCGCTGAAGACCCGCGGCCTGTCGATCCTCCCAGCGGGACAGGTCCCTCCGAACCCCTCGGAGCTGCTGGGCTCGCGGCGCATGCACGAGCTCATCGCGGAGCTCTCCCGCCACTACTTCGTGATCATCGACGCCCCGCCGGTGCTGGCCGTGACCGATGCCCAGCTGCTCTCCCGCCATGTCGACGGCGCCATCATCGTCGCCGTCGCCGGCCGCACCCGTGTGATCGGGCTGGGCCGGGCGATCGACGCGATCCGCGGGGTGGACGGCAAGCTCTACGGCATCGTCTTCAACCGCACCTCGAACAGCCGCCTGAACCGCATCGCCTACGGCGACGCCGAGTACGGCTACGGCGGCTACGACCGCTACGGGTACAGCGGCTACGGCAAGGACGGGTACGGGGGCGCACAGGGCGACGTCGATCCCGAGGGCCTCGTCCCGGACGGTGCTCCCGAGCTCGAGCCCGCCTCCCCCGGCTCCGTCGGCGCGGCTCCCCTCAGCGGGCCGGCGCCCGCCGCCCCGTCCCCGGCGCTGCGACCGACCGCGCCGACCGCGGCGCCTGCT